>DATHVL010000028.1:0-3578 GCA_035461325.1 Pyrinomonadaceae bacterium | reverse complement strand
GGCAAGGCACTTTTCTTTGCCACGGCGATGACCATGGGCGGTATCGCGACGGGGCTGTTGGCACGTTCTTATGAAGGACGGCCGGTGAAGCTCGAGGGGAATCCGGACCATCCGGGGAGCCTCGGCACCACTGATGTATTTTCCCAGGCCGCTCTGCTCGATATGTATGACCCGGATAGGTCGCAGCAGGTGATGTTCCGCGGCGGGGGCAGCTCATGGCAGGGTTTTTCGACCGCGATGAGGACTGCGATCGAGGAGAATCGAGCGGACGGCGGAGCAGGGATAAGGTTCCTGACGCCAACGGTAACATCACCGACGCTGCAGGGGCAGTTCAGGCAGATCGCGACCGAAATGCCGAACGCGAAGTGGGTTCAATATGAGCCGGTGAACAAGGACAACGTTCACGAGGGGGCGAGGCTTGCATTCGGTTCCCCGGCGCACCCGGTCTATAGATTTGACCGTGCGGCTCGCATCCTTTCGCTCGACGCCGATATTTTCTCGGGATCGAACGCCAGGTACATGGCCGACTATGCCGCGGGCCGCAAGGTGACCGCGGAGAATCGCGAGATCAACCGCATGTATGCGGTCGAGACGACGATGTCGCTGATGGGTGCGAAAGCCGATCACCGAATCGCCGTTAAGCCGAGCCAGCTAGTCGAGGTCGCAAAGGCGATCGCGGCGGCCTTCGGCGTAGGCGGCGGAGCCGGCGCATCGACCGGGCATGAAAACTTTATCGGGCCGATGGTTGCTGATCTGAACGCTCACCGCGGGCGTTCGCTCGTGATCGCGGGCGATCACCAGCCGCCGGTCGTTCACGCTATCGCGCATGCCATTAACTCGGCATTGGGCAATGTCGGACAGACGGTTACGTTTATTGACCCCCTCGCGGCAAATACCGAAGTCCCGCAAATAGAGCAGCTTCGCGGGCTGATCACCGACATCGACGCGGGTGCGGTAAAAATGCTCGTGATACTGGGCGGCAACCCGGTCTATAGCACTCCGGCCGACCTGAAGCTCGACTTTCGTCGAGTCGAGGGCAAGGTGCCGCTGAGGATCCACCTTGGCCTTTATTACGATGAGACTGCCGAGATCTGCCATTGGCACGTTCCGGAAAAGCATTTTCTCGAAATGTGGGGCGATGCCCGCGCATATGACGGTACGGTCACGACCATTCAGCCGCTTATCGATCCGCTCTACGGTGGCAAATCGGTTTACGAGATCGTGCAGCTCTTTATGCAGGAGAACTTTGACAAGCGCGATATCGACATTGTCAAAGAATATTGGCAGGCACAGAACTTGACGCCTGCGGCAGCGGGGGCTTCGCCTGCTTCGACGCCGTCACCCGCTCAGGCGAACGGTAATGCAGCGGCTCAGCCGACGCAAAACGGGACCGCTCAGGCGGCAGCGACTCCGGCACCGGCCGCTTCGCCGACACCGGCGCAGGCAGCGGCAGCACCGGCATCGCGTGCTTTCGAAGATAACTGGCGAAAAGTGGTTCACGACGGATTCATTCCGAACTCGGCGCCGGCCGGCCGTACGATGTCGGCGAATGCAGCTTTTCTTGCCGAGCAGCAACCCGCCGCGGCGGCACAGGGTGAGATCGAGTTCACGATCCTGCCTGATCCTTGTATCTATGACGGCCGCTTTGCGAATAACGGCTGGATGCAGGAACTGCCGAACCCGCTGACAAAGATCACTTGGGATAATGTCGGCCTTATCAGCCCCGCGACCGCCGCGCGGCTTGAGATCAACAGTTCACGGGACAAGCAGGAGATCTCGGGCGGAGAGCGCGGTATTCCATTCGTTCAGACAAAGGGCCAGAATATGGATGCCGATGTCGTCAAGATCAGCTATCAGGGCGGCGAGCTTGACGGTGTGCCGATGTGGGTCGCGCCGGGACAGCCGGATGATGTGATCACGCTTTACATGGGCTATGGCCGCACTCGCGGCGGGCGCATAGCGACGCCGAACAACGGTTCTCCGATGGGATATGACGTGTTCAGGGTGCAGCGTTCTGACGCGATGACAATCGGCCGCGGATCGATCGCGAAAACGGGCCTTAAGGCGACCATCGCATCGACACAGATCCATTTCAATATGGAGGGCCGCGATCTGTTGCGTGTTTGGGACGTCAATCACCTAGACCATCACATCGTCGATGGGGAGCAGCATAACGAATACGACAAGACGATGTACGGCGAGGCAAACGAGTTTTACCAGAAGCAGTACGCGGAGAACTACAAATGGGCGATGTCGATCGACCTGAACTCCTGCGTCGGCTGCAACGCGTGTGTGCTCGCCTGTCAGGCGGAGAACAATATTCCGGTGGTCGGAAAGGAACAGGTCGAACGAAGCCGTGAAATGCACTGGCTGCGGATCGATACGTATTACGGCGGCGACGATCTAAATAACCCAAGCGGACCGTACTTCCAGCCGATCGTCTGCATGCAGTGCGAACAGGCCCCGTGCGAGGTCGTCTGTCCGGTGCACGCAACTGTTCACTCACCGGAGGGGCTGAACGACATGGTCTATAACCGCTGTGTCGGAACCCGGTATTGCTCGAACAACTGTCCCTACAAGGTACGCCGGTTCAACTTTATGTTGTACCAAGATTGGGATACACCGCAGTACAAGCTGATGCGGAATCCCGAGGTAACGGTCCGGAGCCGCGGTGTGATGGAAAAGTGCACATACTGCACCCACCGCATTTCGATGGCGAGGATCGAGGCCGAAAAGGACGGACGAAAGATACAGGACGGCGAGGTGTTGACGGCTTGCCAATCGGTATGCCCGACCGGCGCTATCGTCTTCGGCGATATGAACGATCCGCTGAGCAAGATCGCGCAGGTCAAGCAAGACAAGCGTAACTATAATCTGCTCAATGAGTTGAACACGCAGCCGCGGACGACCTATATGCCGGACCTCAAGAATCCGAATCCGGAAATGCCGGGCTATACGGCACCGGTTTTTAAGAAAAAGACCGCGGATAAAGGCAAGTCAGACGAGAACGGACACTAGGAGATAACTGCCGAACAGGCCCGATCGAAGAACGCAAGCATATGGAGAGCTTAAAGGAAATCCAGGACAGGATCTATCCGCCGATGGTAGAGGGTGACCATACCTTTGCTTCTGTTTCGGACAAGATCGGTGACCTGACGCTGAAAAAGCGGACCCCGTTCCACTGGTTCATCGGCTTCGGCATCGCGTTCATGGTTGCCCAGTTGCTCGGTGTATCGGTGGTTTACCTGCTTGCCAACGGCATGGGTATTTTCGGAAACAACCAGCCGGTCGGGTGGGCGTTTCCTATCATCAACTTTGTCTGGTGGATCGGTATCGGCCACGCCGGAACCTTGATCTCGGCCATCCTTTTGCTGTTGAACCAGAAGTGGCGAACGTCGATCAACCGTTTTGCCGAGGCGATGACGCTTTTCGCCGTGGCGAATGCGGCGATCTTCCCGCTGCTGCATACCGGCCGACCGTGGCTTGCGGCATACTGGCTATTCCCGTATCCGAACACGATGGGGATCTGGCCGCAGTTCCGCAGCCCGCTGATCTGGGACGTTTTCGCGGTCTCAACA
>DATHVL010000027.1:0-5818 GCA_035461325.1 Pyrinomonadaceae bacterium | reverse complement strand
TTGGGTGGTGGGTACGACCGGAGAGGCAGAGACGGAGCATTTTGACTGGGACTGGGCCCGACCGACGGCGTTGGTGCTGGGCAACGAGGGGCGGGGGCTGCACCGGCTGGTCGCGGAAAACTGCGATGTTTTGGTGAAAATCCCAATGTATGGAAAAATAGATTCCCTGAACGTTTCAGTCGCCGCGGGCGTTATTCTATTTGAAGCACGACGTCAACGCAGAGAGGAGGGGTAGCATGTTTTGTCCAAAATGCGGAACAAAAAATCCGGAAGACGGCCGATTTTGCCGTAGCTGCGGTGCTGACATCTCGAGCGTCCCGGTGGCGATGGGCGGTATGACGGGAGCGATCCTCTCGGATCTGGGCTTGGACGGCTGCAGCACTGACAGCAAGAAAAAGGCGATCCGACGGACCGATCCGAACGAGGTTTATGCGGACGGGATCAGGTCTGCGGTGACCGGCGTCGGTTTCGTGATCATCTCAATGGCCCTGTTAATGACAGGCGTGGCGAACGGCAAGACGTGGTGGTGGGCGATGCTTTTCCCGGCGTTCACGTTTTTGGCGAAAGGCGTCTCTGATATTTTGAAGTCGCGGCGGATGATGGCTCCGATGGTCGGCGTAAGGGGAATGTCGGGGGCGTCGCTGAACTCGATACAGGGAGGTGCGGCACCGACAACGGCGCTGCCGCCCCGATCGACGGAGTTCGAGATTCCCGAATCACGATATAGGACCGGCGACCTGACCCCGCACAGCGTTACGGACGAGACAACTCGGCACCTGAACGTTCAGACCGAGGGCGAGACGATGACGCTTCCCAAGTCGTAAGCTATTCGGCGTCGTCATCGTAAAAGGGCCCGTCGCATTTCTCGCAGTGCGGGTGCACTTCCTGGACCGTTTCGCTCGCATCCCGAACTAAATCACCGCATTTAGGGCAATGGGCATTTCGATGCCAGCACTTTAGGTCGTAGGCTTTGGCGCCTTCACGTTCGGTGACGATGGTAACTTCGGTCTCTTTGCCGCAGATGCCGCACGTGACCTTGTCGCCCTGTTTGATCTCTTCCATTATCTTCCTCCGACTATCTTCTAACTACTACGCTGGCGTTGCCGGTGTTGCCGTTTACGTCGAATGCCCGGAGCGTGATCGAGTACTCGCCCGACGCGGGCAGCGGCACATTCACCGTGTATGTTTCTTCGCGGCTGTCCGAGATGCCGTCATCGGCATACACCCCTTGCCACGGGCCGCCGTTTACGCTGAACTCCGCACGAACGAGATAGCTCGAACTCTCGACAGCGCGAAAGACGACCCGAGCATTTTGTCCGGTCACTTGCGGAGTGCCGGCCGTGACGACGGGTTGGGTGTTGTCGATGATAAACGGCTCGCTGACCCGTTCGCCGGAGAGGGCGACGCCCGCGGGATTTGACGGGGAGTCCTTTGCTACAACTTTGATCGTGTATCGGCCGTCAGCCAGCGACAGTCCGTCGAGGGCAAAGAACGTGTCGCTGAGATCGGCTTTGAGAAGCTTATACGCCGCCTCGCTCTCTTCCTTGAAATACACATCGTAAACCAGTTTATCGCCGTTGCGGTCCTCTGCCGTCCATACGAACGACAACGCTCCGCGCTGATAGACGCGTCGCGGTGCGGCGGGTTGTATCTGGAGGCCGAAGTCGGCCGGGTCCAGGCCGGCGATCTCGATATTGGGGTCGATCTGAGGTGCGGGGTTGGCTATCAGGCCGACATGGGGGGAGAGGATCGAGATCGAGAGAACCTCGGGGGCGATATTTCTAGCACGGAAGGCGACGTTCACGTTTCGGAGCACGGCGTTTCTATCGGCACCGGTCAAACGAGCACGCCATTGGAGGAAGCGAGCGGGCGGGCTTGCGACACGGCCGCCGCGTTGATCGCCGGTTACCGGTTGCCAGGGGCTCCAGGTTTCGTTGGGTGATTCTGTGTTGCCGCTGCGGGTTTCGAGTGCGACGTTTCCGCTGCCGCTCCACCAGAGGCGGCCCCAGGTCCCGGTCGTCGCAGCATCGAGGACCTCGGATTCGTAAGAGCCCTCCGCCGCGGGCTCCGGCCCGATGCGGTAAAGGATGCCCTGATTGCTCGAGGCGGCGTATAGTGCGTTGGCGGTACCGAATATCAGCGAGACTTGGGCGGCGTCGGTTTGCAGCGCGAGGGTCTCGAGGGCGTCGTTGGTGACGTTATAGATCCGTCCTTTGTCTGAAGTGCCGACGAACACGCCGCTGCCGGTCTGATGAGCGTAAAGCGAAAATGCGGAGACTGACGCCGAGGACCAGAGCAGGTCGTTACCGCCGCCGGGAAGGATGCGATAGACGGCGGACTTGGCACCGGTCAGGTCATAACGGCTTTTGGCCGGCGTCGGCTGAGCCCCGGGCGTGGGGCGTGCGGCGGCGGCCGGACGCGGGGTCGGAGAGGGCGACGGTGAGGGTGTTGCGGCATTCAGGGATTCGCCGAGTGCCAGAGCATATACCGAACCGTCCGGGCCGACCGCAAGTTCGTGGATCTCGCGGAGAGGGGAATCGATCAACGCAAATGGCCGTCCGTCGGCACCGAAGCGCAGCACAATGCCGCCCGGGTCAGTACCGGCATAAAGGTCGCCGTTGGCGGCCATGGCGAGCGACATAATGTGCGTCTCGCTGGAATCGAACATCAGCGAATCGTCAGGTGCTGCGCCGGCCGAGCGGACACGAAAGATCTTACCTGCCTCGCCGGTGCCGACGGCAAGGCTGCCGTCGCCCATCAAGGCGAGCGACCAAATGTATTTCTCCTGCGGATCGAAAAAGACCTCCGGAGTTCCGCCGGCGTTGATCCGATAGACCTTGCCGTCGGGAGCGGTGGCGGCGTAGAGTTCGCCCGAACGGCCGATCGCCATGGCGGAAACGTTTAATCCCTCAAGGTCCGCAAAAAGCGCACCTTGACCCGCCGGAGTCACGCGATAGATGCGGGCCTCGCTGCCGGTCCCGAGATAGATATTGCCTTGGGCGTCGACGACGCTCGACCAGATGAATGGCTGTCCGGTGCTGAAAAGCTCGGTGAGGCGCGGGGAAAGCGAGATGGCACCCGTCTCATCTATGCTGACGCCGCGGGCATCGCCTTTGAGAATGTCGGTGCGGTTATTTACCGTCCAAATGTCCTGGCCAAAGGCGGCGATAATAAAAACAGATACGGCGATAATTGCGGCAGATAAAAAAGTTTTCATTATGAATGGATCTTAAAGGGCAAAGTACGACAGAAAGTATAAGCCAAAGATGCGGAAATAACACGCTGCACCACCGGGAGAAAGCCTACTTCTTGCGTGCGGCTGCCTTGGCGGCAGGCCGTTTGGAGAACCGATCCAGGATCTCGGCCGCGGGGGCCCCCTCCATAAAGATAAGCGCATTGCGGAGCTCCTCGGCATCGCCGGTGATCAGGCGGGCGCTGCGTTCGCGGGTGAGGTATGCCCAGAACCAGCCCATCATCACAAAAAGCCGATTGCGGAAGCCGATGAGGAACATCACGTGTAGAAACAGCCATAGAAACCAGGCGGTGATGCCGCGGAACTTCATGCCGAAGACCTGAGCGATGGCCTTGCTGCGGCCTATCGTAGCCATGGAACCTTTGTCGACGTACTCGAAAGTCTCGCGTTGGCGGCCTTTCAATTCCCGCAAAATATTCTTCGCGGCGAATGTGCCCATTTGCATCGCGGCGGGGCTGACGCCGGGGACGGGTTCTCCATTGTCACGAAGAAGGTGGGCCATGTCGCCGATGACGAAGACGTTCTGGTAGCCGGGGATCGAAAGATCGGGCTCGACCTTGACCCGGCCGGCCTTATCGGTTTCGACGCCAAGTTTAACGCCCAGCGGGGATGCAGCGACGCCGGTCGCCCACAGCACGACCTCACACTCGATCCACTCGTCGCCCGCTTTCACGCGGCCGGGTTCGATCTCGGTTACGAAGCTATTGAGCCGCACTTCTACGCCAAGCTCCTCGAGCTGCTGCTTGGCGCTCTCAGAGAGGTCGCTGGCAAATGTGCCGAGCACGCGATCCGACCCCTCAAACAGCATCACGCGAGCCTTTGTGGTGTCGATGACCTTGAAATCGTTCTTGAGCGCCTGGCGGGCGATATCGGCGATCGCACCGGCGAGTTCGACCCCGGTGGGGCCGCCGCCGACAACTACGAAGTTGAGCGGGTCGTGAGTTCCGGTAAGCGCCGCTTTTCGTTCGGCAAGTTCAAAGGCGAGAAAGATGCGGCGGCGGATCTCGACAGCATCTTCGATGGTCTTGAGTCCCGGCGCCCATGTCTCCCAATCGTCATGTCCGAAATATGCGTGGCGTGCACCGGCCGCGAGAATGAGGTGGTCGTAAGGAACGGGGGTGCCGTCTTCGAGCAGAACCCGATCATGCGCGAGGTCGAAATCGGCGGCCTCCCCCATGATCACCTCGATATTTTTTGCGTTGTGCAGAATGCGACGGATCGGCGATGCGATCTCGCCGGGTGACAGCACGGCGGTCGCGACCTGGTAAAGCAGCGGCTGAAAGACGTGATGGTTCTTGCGGTCGATGAGAGTGACATTGACAGGCTTGCCGGCCAGTTCCTTGGCTGCCCACAGCCCGCCGAAGCCGCCGCCGATGATCACAACTTTTGGCCGTTTCGCTTTCATCTACTATCAGATACGAGATCGCCCGCCCGGCCGTTCCATTTGTCAGGAGCCGACGAACCTTGAATAGATCGACCGCGCGGCAGTAACGTCACTCGTTCCCTTGATTATCGCACGGGCATCACGAAACACGGTCACTTCATGGCCGTCGACGTTGAAACGCACGAGGTATTCGTTCTGCTTGACCTCACCGAACGGTGCGACCCTTTCGGCAAACGAAACAAGGTCGAGCTCGGTCGGCCGCGGCGGTGCTATCTGTACGGCATCGCGACCGCAAAGGACAGCGGAGAATTCGGCCGATTCGGCGTCAAGGAATTCGTAACGGCCCAGACCGCAGCAGGGGCACTCCGGGGCAGGCTCCGACAGCTTTATTTTTCGCCAATCGTTTTCCCAGATATCGACCTGTATCAGCGATCTATGAAGCGAGGCAGTGTCGCCCACAAGAAGTTTGAGGGCTTCGGAGACCTGGACCGCGGAGATGCTAAAAATGATCGGCATAATTACTCCGGCGGTGTCGCAAGTAGGGGAACTGCCGGCATCCGGCATTTCCTCAAAAATGCATCGGAGGCAGGGGGTCTCGTGCGGGATGACTGTCATTGACGTACCGTAGCTTGAAACCGCGGCCCCGTAGATCCATGTTCGCTTGTGCTTGACGCAGGCGTCGTTGAGCAGGTAGCGGATCTGGAAATTGTCCGTGCCATCGAGCACGAGGTCGCAGCCCTGGATCAGCGATTCGACATTCGAGTTATTTACATCGGCGACGATGGCTTCGACCTCGACCTCCGAGTTGATCCGGGCGATGCGGTTTTTGGCGGCGATGGCCTTTGGAAGGCGTTCCGCGGCGTCGCTTTCGCTAAAAAGCGTCTGCCGCTGGAGATTTGTGTACTCGACGAAATCGCGGTCGACGATCCGCAAGTGTCCGACCCCGGCGCGAGACAGCATCTCGGCGTGTGAAGCTCCCAACGCACCGCAGCCGACGATGAGGACCCGCGACGCGAGCAGCTTTTCCTGGCCCTCGCGGCCGATCTTATCGAATAATACCTGCCTGCTGTAACGTTCGTTCATTTACAGATCAAAGAGAAATTTGACGAAGCGGCCGATGCCGGTCCCCGACGTCGGCGACTCGCCGGTGGGGAGGCCGGCCCGTCGCTCGATCATCGCCA
>DATHVL010000026.1:0-1796 GCA_035461325.1 Pyrinomonadaceae bacterium | reverse complement strand
GCCGCGTTCGGCTACGCACGATTAAAAGTAGCGAAGCGTCCCCGCGTTGCCATCCTCTCGACCGGCTCCGAGATCGTCGACATCTCCCGCAAGCCGAAGCCCGATCAGATCCGCAACTCAAATTCCATCATGCTCGCCGAGCTCTGCCACGTGGCGGGTGCGATTGCCGAGGTAATCCCGACAGCCGGCGACGATCTCGCTACGCTGAAGGCTCGAATCACTGAGGCGGCACGCAATGCCGATATGCTGATAACCACCGGAGGGGTCTCTGTCGGAAAGTACGACCTGACAAAGGCCGCCCTCGCCGAACTCGGTGCCGAGATCTTTTTCGAGCGCGTCCGCATAAAGCCCGGCAAACCCACCGTATTCGCACGGCTTAACAAGACGACCTTTTTCGGTCTGCCCGGGAATCCGGTCTCGGCCGCGGCGACCTTCTATCTGTTCGTACGCAGGGCTTTACTGCTGATGCAGGGTGCGGCAAATACCGATCTCCCCGGTGGCTTCGCCGTCCTCGAAGCCGACATCAAAGGCACAAAAGAGCGTGAGTCGTTTCTTCCCGCCCGATTGGCCACCGACAACACCGGCCGCTTGCTCGCCCTCCCCATCAAATGGCACGGCTCCTCCGATCTCGTCGGCTTTGCCGGGGCCGATGCCCTAGTCCGTATCCCGGCTGGGTCAAATTTCAAAGCCGGCGACGCCTCTCCGATCCTATTTCTGCCCTGATCCCTTTTGCGTTCCCCGCCGCTTTAGGTAAAAATCGTCGAACAGATGAGCGAACTATCTCACTACGATGAAACCGGCCGCGCCCGCATGGTCGACGTCTCAGACAAGCCCGCGACCAAACGCGTCGCGGTCGCATCGGCCAAAGTATTGTTGACCCAAAAAACGCTCGAGGCTCTTCGAACGCAGACCAATCCAAAAGGCGATCCGCTCGAGGTCGCCCGCATCGCCGGCATAATGGCCGCGAAACGCACCAGCGAATTGATCCCGCTCTGTCACCAGATCCCTTTATCAAAGGTAAACGTCGACGCCCGCATCACCGATTCGGGCATCGAACTCACGGCCGAGGCCATCACAACCTCGCAGACCGGGGTCGAAATGGAGGCTCTGACGGCCGTTTCCGTTGCCGCCCTAACGATCTACGATATGTGCAAAGCGGTGCAGCGCGACATCGAGATAACCGCCATCCGGCTCGAAAGCAAGACCGGCGGCAAGCAAGATTACTCGCGGCCGACTGAGGGCTAAACCTTCTCGAACCGCGAACTTTGCGTTAGAATATTCGTTACTATTAAAGGTAGGAGTTAAACATGAGATATAAAGTCGCCCGTGAAGCCGAACCGCAATTCACCCTCTTGCTCATCGCCACGCTTTTGAGCATCGGGTTGTGGATCGCGTCCTTGTTTATCCCGTTTGTCGGGCTCGTGTTTTATCCTCTCCAGCTTTTCGCGACGTTTATTCATGAGGGCGGTCACGCTCTCGCCGCGGTACTAACTGGACACTCAGTCCAGAGCCTTGCCGTTAATCCCGACGGCAGCGGTGCGGTTTGGTCGCAAGGCTCCGGCTGGTTCTCGTCACTGCTCATCGCCAGCTCCGGCTACCTGGGAACGACGGCATTCGGCGCCGGGTTGCTCGCCTGGATGCGGTACGGCTATTCATCCAGATACGCACTTCTCGCATGTGCGGCGTTAATCGGCATCCTGACCCTCGTCTTTGGAATTTTCGCTCCCGTCACCAATCTTTTTTCCACCGTCACATTCGGCGGCTTTATCTTCACGATCTTCTCGGGTGCGGTCCTT
>DATHVL010000025.1:0-6790 GCA_035461325.1 Pyrinomonadaceae bacterium | reverse complement strand
CCCGCCTCGTCGGGGCGCTCGGCTGCCATAAGAATGAGCGAGTTGCCGTCGGGCAGCCACACGACGCGGCCGGCCTCGGCCCAACGCATATCGGATATCTCTGTGACGGAGCCGGATGCCACATCCACAGCCAGCAGCCGGAAACGCATGACACCATCTTCGGTCAACTGCCCGGCAGTTATGGCGATCGTACTTCCATCCGGTGACCATGACGGACCGGACTGGGTAAACCATTCCGGAACACGGAGTGAAGCCAGGGGCTGTTCACCAGATCCATCCGAATTCGCGATACTAAACTTCGAATCCAACTCACCCTCATTTCGCGTGAAAGCTATCTTTTTGCCGTCGGGAGAAAAGGCGACCGGGCCATCGCACGCTTCCAGCACTTTTTTCGGTGTCCCGCCGAGGGACGATACCTGGTGGAGAGAGGTTCCCTTAGTCCGGTCGCTGAAAAGGTAGTACACGAAATTGCCGTCGGGCGAGAACGTTGTACCCTTGATGATGTTGCCGCGCGTGCTGGGGACTATCGGGATCGTGTCGCCGGTAGCAGTTTGCCGGATGGACAAAGTACGATTGCCGTCATCGCTCATATCCAAATAAACTACATACTTTCCGTCGGGCGAGATGTTGGCCTCTACTGCCCTTCCGCTGGTAGTCATGCGATGAGGTTGAAAATCTTGAAATGCGTCGGCAGTTTCGACAGTACCAAGGTATTTATAAGCAGTGAACGCGGCCGCTCCGATCAGGATAACTGTAATTGCCGCAGCGCCGACGACAAAGGGTACTTTGGACTTTCTGATCTCGCCGGTGGCAGCTCCGGCCGGGCCGGAATGTCGCGACGGATCAGTTCCCGCGTGATCGAAATACCTCGTCTCTCCTTCCAGAGCAGCGCTGTCCCCCGAACGCGGGAACACGGCCGTCGGCGACGCATCGCTCGCCGGGCCGTAGAGCAATTCGGTTCCGTCATCGAGACAGAACATCATGGTGGTGTCGTATTCGCGACCGCACTGAGGGCATCGTTTCATAGTTTATGCAGGGAAATTTAGTCTCTTAAGAAGATTCTGGAATTGCGGGTCGCTGCGCAGGTTATTCCATTTCGGTTCGACTTTGAGAAAGACCATCCGCGGGTCACGTTCGGTTAAAGCTCTTTCAAGCCAGGACAGGGTTTGTTCTCGATCACCCAAAGCGTTGTAAACCAACGCCACGCTGTAAGGCGAGATCCATCGCTCCCGGGACATATTTAAGATCGTCTGCAATTCTTTTCTCGCCTCGGCCTGCCTCCCGGCTTTCGCCAAGGCGACGGCTAGAAACGAAAACGAGCGCGAATGCGGGCTGAGCTCGACGGTCTTGTGTCCTTCGGCTATTGCCTCGGCAAACATGGACTTTTCGATGTATCCGCTAGTGCTGAAAAGGTGTGCCATCCAACTATTCGGATCGAGTTCCTTAGTCGCCTGCAGCCTTGCAAGGCCTTCGTCGACCTGGCCGGCGTGGATCAGATACTGTCCCTCCAGTGCATTTATTCTAATATTGAGCGGATCCAACTCGCGAGCGCGTCGTGCTTCCAAAAGCGCTTCTGCGTGCCGACCCGTGTTCGATAGTAGATGTGAGTAGAAAAGATGGGCCTCGGCGTTGTTCCCGTCGAGTTCTATGGCTCGGCGTAAATTTCTCTCGGAGGCTTCCCAGTCCCACTCATACCAGAAAGCGATCCAGCCCATCACGGCGTGTGCGTCCGCGAGTGTGTCATCGAGCTCAATAGCCTTTTGGGCCGCGGCTTTCGATCTGGCAAGTGCCTCGGCAGGATCAGTTTCCGCTACAGGAGCTCGAAAAGCATCGGCGAGACCAACGTACGCCAATGCATACCCCGGATCAAGCTCGATCGCCTGTTGAAAATTCCGTATGCTGGCGAGAATGTCCGGATGCGTCGCCTTGAGTAAATGGTGCCGACCTCTTGCGTAAAACTGATACGCTTCGGCATCGTCCGTGTAGTTTTTGGTTAGACGACTGACATCGGCTCCGGAGAGATGTTCACGAAGGTTTCGTGAAACATCCCGGGTAACCTCTTTCTGAAGCAAAGCAAGATCTGCGAGCTTGCGCTCATAACTATCGCCCCAGATCTGGTCCCCTGTGCGTGCGTCAACAAGTGACAAATAGAGCGTTATATCGTCACCTCGCTGAACAACCCGGCCGTTTAGAACGGCCTGCACCGCAAGCCTTCTCCCTATGTCGGCAGGATCACTAATCTGACCCTTATAGCTGAATACCGTCGAACGCGCTTTGACACTCAAATTGGGAATTTTCGATAAGCTATTTATCAGCGTCTCGGTCATCCCGTCAGAGAGATACTCGACATCGGCATTGCCGCTCTCATTAACGAACGGCATCACGGCTATTGAATCGATCTGCTTGGTTGACGGCGTCGAGAAATATCGGTAGCCGAGAAAGCCACCGAGGACGATAATTGCAAAAAGAATCGGGAAACCGAGCAGTCGCTTGTCAAAACCGCGAGCCGAATCAGAACCACCACCGGTAGCCGATGGTCGGAGCATGGCGGTCTTCAACTCCGACTCGTCAGTCGGGTGCGTTAGACCACCCGCTGCCGAGGGGGCCGGCAAGATCGCCGTCGCGGGCTCATCCATCAACGCCGGCCCAAAGAGTAATTCTGAGCCGTCATCCAAACAAAAGCTCATCGAATCGTCATTATAGTCTCTTCCGCATTCGGGGCAGCGTTTCATAATTAATTACGGAATCCTGCTTTCTTAACGAGTTCGTCGAACCGGGGATCGCCGCGAAGTGACTCAAGTCTCGGGTCGACCCTTATGAGTGATACGAAACCCTCCCGCTCATCTATCGCCTGCTCGAGCATTAGAAGTGCCGTATCTTTCTCTCCAATGGACGCAAAGCGAGTCGCTTGCACGTAACGGATCCGGAACCCCTCGATCCACTTTCTTTCCTCGGACGCCAGCACGAACCCGCGCCAGCCACCTGTCTTGAAAACCTCCCGCATCGCGGCGGCTTCAGCAAGATCGCCATGCACTTCCCTCGATCTCGCGTAGCTTTCGGCCGCTTCGGAATAGCGTCCCTGGAGCTGTAATACATTTGCCAGGTTGAAATAACCGACCTGCCATGCAGGGTCCATCTCGAGCGTTTTTCGTGCCTGCTTTTCGCTTTCATCGAGGCGGCCAACGACATATAGATACGCGGAATACATCCTGTTCGCCGTCGTCGAAGTCGGTTCCAGTTCGATGGAACGCAGGAGGTGAGACTCGGCTTCGGGAAAGCGGCCCAGGCACATCAAGAGGGTCCCGTAAAACGCATGGGCCCGGGAATTCCGCGGATCGAGTTCGAGTGCTCGCTTGAAGCTGATCTCCGCACGGACGTAATCGAGGTCGAGCGACTGAAGCGTCATTGCATAGGAGGTATGCGCCTCGGCCGACTCATCGTCCAGGGCGAGGGCCTTGAGAGAGTATTCTCGCGATCGCATTTGCGTCTCGACGGAATCTACCGACTGATCGTAGCCGGGCAATATCGCGTAGGCATCAGCTAATCCCGCGTAGGCGAGAGCGTAGTTCGGATCCAGCTTGGCTGCCCCGTTGTAGAAGTCGATCGCTTTATAAAGGTCTGCATTGGTACGTTTTCCCCAATGGAAGCGGCCGAGCAGATATAGCCGGTACGCTTCGGCGTTGTCCGAGTAGTTCTTTTCAACCTTCTCTTGTTCGGTGCCCGTCAACCGCAATTGAAGTTTATCCGCTACATCCTTGGCAATGTCCGTTTGAATCGTGACAAGATTGGTCGCGACCTTGTTGTAACTGTGCGTCCAGAGGCTGTTCTCGGTCGCGGCGTCGACCAACTCAACATAGAGCGTGAGTTCCTGCCCACGTTGAACGATCCGCCCTATAAGGACGGCATCGACGGCCAACTCTTTACCGATCTCTGAGGTCGACCGGTCGGTCCCCTTATATCGAAACACGGATGACCGCGCCTTCACATTCAGATCGGGGATCTGAGAGAGGCTGCCGATAAGCGATTCCGTCATTCCGTCAGAGAGGTATTCGAGTTCGGCGTTGCCGCTCTCGTTCAGAAAAGGCATAACGGCGATGGAGCCGACGGGTTTTGCCCAGGGTTTACCGTAATAAAGGAAACTGCCTATCCCGAGAGCTGTGACAACGATCACGCCGATAGCCCCTGCTATTAACGAGGCTTTGGGCGAGGCATGATGAAGGGCAGCGCCGGACTTATTTGGGCTGCCGAGAAAATTACTATCCGCTGACGGGAGGACCGCCGTTTGAGCCGTTTCACTATCCTTGGAGCTGTCCGTGAAAAGAGCGGTCGGGAATTCTTCGGAGAGGTATCCGGACGCGGCCGTTCCCGGTTCGGCGGCTGATGGGCCGTCGAGCAGGCGGGTGCCATCGTCGAGGCAGTAGAGAAGCGTCTCGTCGTAATAATCTCGCCTGCATTCGGGGCAGCGTTTCATAATTCTCAGCGTAAGAACAATCTACGCCGGGGGAAATCTCTCGCCAAATTCCTTGAAATAGCTTTCGAGGTCAGTGTGCCTGCCCATCTCTACCCATTCATGATCGGTCATTCGCTGGCGTCCCTCAAGGAATGATCGGGCGCCGTCGCCGACAGGGTAGCGCAACTGGACTTCCGGTGACGTGATCGCCTCTGAGATAGTTTGGGAAACGAGGTCGGTAGGGCCGCCGACCTGTTGCGCCATTGTGAAGAGCGCCCGCATTCTTTCAACTATGTGCGGATAGGCAGAATCGTCCTGCGGTCCAAGGCTGTCCATGACCTTTGTCTGTATGGGCGTTTTGATAAAGCCGGGCTCAATAATCGCTACTTTGATCCCGAACGGCCGTACCTCTTGGGCGAGCGCCTCACTCAGGCCTTCGAGGGCAAATTTACTTGCCGAGTAGATCCCCATTCCGCCCGCTCCGATACGGCCGGCAACCGAGCTGACATTTATTATCAGCCCGCTGCCCTGCCGGCGCATTGCGGGCAAAACAGCCCGTGACACACGGAGGACGCCAAAGACATTGGTATCAAAGACGCTCGTAACCGTTTCGTCACTTGCCTCTTCGATGGGGCCCATGGGTCCGATGCCGGCGTTGTTGACGAGCACATCGATACGGCCCTCTTGTTCGAGAAGGCTTTCGACGCAATTTCGAACCGACCGGTCGTCACACACGTCCATTTGGCATAGCTCGACACTTCCCTTGCTGTCACTGAGTTGGCCCGCTTGCTCACGAAGCTCCGCTCCACCGCTTTCGACGTTACGCATACTGGCGTAAACCTGATGTCCCTGCGACGCCAAGTCAAGGGCCGTCTGCATTCCGATACCGGTACTGCAGCCGGTAATGAGAATTACTGACATTTCCTGTCTCCTTTATTTAGTTAATAATTTAGCCAAAACGGTCCGAGCACGAACCGCTGCCATTTTACACGAGTATTTGTCGTGAACAGAGCTTTTTTGAACGATACGCCTTTCTACCCGCCGACGCTCGAGTCGCATAGATCCGACGGGAAAAAAGCTATACCCTCACGCATTCGCCGCGTTTGAGGAATTGGCCGTCGCCGGCCTTGCCTTTGTGTTCGCCGGCGTCGATGATGACGCGGCCGCGCTGGATAACGGTCTCGACCTTGCCCCTGACCTTCCAACCTTCGTATGAAGAGTAGTCGACATTCATATGCTCGGCATCGACGCCGAAGGTGTGCTCTTTTTCGGGATCGAAGATGACGATGTCGGCATCTGAACCGACGGCGATGGTGCCTTTTTTGGGGAAGAGGCCAAACATCTTTGCCGCGGCGGTCGAGGTGAGTTCGACGAAGCGGTTAAGCGAGATGCGGTTTTCAACAACGCCGCCGTTGTATATGAGCGACATCCGATTTTCGACGCCGGGAGCGCCGTTGGGGATCTTTGAAAAATCGCCCAGGCCGAGTTCTTTTTGCTCCTTCATACAGAAGGGGCAGTGGTCGGTTGAGATGACCTGAAGGTCGTCCATTTTAAGGCCTTTCCAAAGGTCGGCGTGATTGTGCTTTTCGCGTAAAGGCGGGGTCATCACGTATTTAGCTCCATCCCAATCGTCGCCGTAATCTTCGATGGAGTGGAATAAATATTGGGGACAGGTTTCGGCGAATGCGGGGAGGCCGCGATCGCGAGCCTGGCGGACCTGATTAAGTGCATCCGTGCAGCTAAGATGGACGATATAAACGGGCGATTCGGCCATTTCGGCGATCGCGATGGCTCGGTGTACGCCCTCGGCCTCGGCGATCGTTGGGCGGGTCAGGGCGTGATACTTCGGGGCAGTGCGGCCATCGGCGAGGAAGCGTTTGATTATCTCGTTAATGACTATGCCGTTCTCGGCATGCATGCAGATCAGGCCGCCGCGCGCACCGGCCGCAGACATCGCCCGGAAGATCGTTGCGTCATCGGCGAGAAAGACGCCGGGGTATGCCATGAAGAGCTTGAAGCTGGTGACGCCGCTGTCCATCACGCGGTACATCTCGGCCTCGTCACCGTCCTCGAACTCGGTCGTGATGAGGTGGAATCCGTAGTCGACGGCGCATTTGCCGTTTGCCTTTGCGTGCCAGTTATCGACGCCCTGGGTGAGCGTCTCGCCCTTGTTCTGGACGGCGAAGTCGATGATGGTGGTGGTCCCGCCGAATGCGGCCGCTCGGGTGCCGGTGAAGAAATCGTCACTCGATTGCGTCCCGCCGAACGGAAGCTCCATATGCGTGTGAGGATCGATGCCGCCGGGGATGACGAGCATCCCCGAGGCGTCGATGACGACAT
>DATHVL010000024.1:0-8002 GCA_035461325.1 Pyrinomonadaceae bacterium | reverse complement strand
TAGCATCCGTCACCGTTTGATTTACTATCTTTGCCAGGCCGAAATCGCCCACCTTTATAAACCCGTCGCGGCGGCCCTTCTGCATAATGAATATATTGGCGGGTTTGAGATCGCGGTGAAGAATGCCGATATCGTGAGCTGCCTCTACGCCGTCGGCGATCTGACGCAGCAGTCCCACGGCGCGTTTCACCGAAAGCGTTCCCTCGCGCCTCAACAGGCGGTGCAGGGTTTCGCCCTCGACATATTCCATCACAAGATAAAATATGCCGTCGTCCGATTCGCCGAAGTCAGTAACGCTTACCGTGTTCGGATGTTGGATCGACGCAGCGGCTTGCGCCTCCCGTTCAAAGCGGGCAATGGCCTCGCCTTCCTGCAGGTCCTCGCGGCTTAAAATGTCCTGGCGGACAGTCTTGACAGCGACCTTGCGTGTCGAGAACTTATTATCATTCGCAAGATATACTTGCCCCATCGCTCCGCGACCAAGCCGTTTGACCAGCAAATAGCGCTCGGCCAAGAGCTGGGTTCCCGGCAGCGACAGCCGAGTCGCGGTCTGGTCGCCGGGGCATTGGGTTACCTCGTCAGGGTAACACTGCTCACATTTGGGGCACTCACGCATTGAAACTCGATGTTTATGGGAACTTTACGGGCAGGCGCACGCCGCCGCAAACACCCATTCTATACGATTATTGAACGGCTTTTTAGGCGGCATTTGCGATTTGGACATGGGAAAAGGAACTTGCTATACTCGATTCCTTTGGGTCGTTAGCTCAGTTGGTAGAGCAGCGGACTCTTAATCCGCGGGTCGCAGGTTCGATCCCTGCACGGCCTACCAGTTCCAAAAAGAGCCATCGAATTATTCGATGGTTTTTCTTTTTGTCTTATACCCGATCCCGGAGCTGCAGCACCTCATCGCGCAGCAACGGATTCTGCTGAAAGCTCCCGGTCTGTCCCTGTGCGGCGGTCGCCCTCTGGATATGCCAATAGCTCAGGCCCAGCTTGCCCAGTGCTCTTAGGTAACGCCGGCGCTCGTTATATTTCCCGCTAAAGATCCCCCCGAGCCGCCAAAATGTGCTGCGAAATGCCGACCTCGCTATCTTTTCGTGCTCGGGATATATCAGCCCACGGGCCACGTCGATCGCCAGCATCTCTTTCAAGATGCGATTCTGCCGCCGCATCATCCAAAATGTAAATGCCACGAAGATCAAGAAAAGCGGGATCTGCAGCAGCGAATAAGAAAGCCCAAACGCACACATATCCGCATCCGACCTAAGATCCGTTGAGCTTAGTACAGGCACGTAACTGCATGCCCACAGGAGGTCCATCTCCAACACGATAAAGCGTCCCATGACTGCGAGGAAATTCCAGAGCATGTGCAAGCCTACCGCTGCCAAATAGCCCGCGATCGGTGCCAGTATCTTCAAATAGGTTTTATGTGTCTCACGCGCGATACCACAGCCGATACCTGTCATCGAGGTAAAGAATACATGCGCGAACGGGGACAGGATACCCCGCAGGATGAACACGAGAAGCAGCCCGGCCATGCCGCCGCGGATCAGATTCTCGCCATAGTAAAGAACGTTCTCGACCGTGGCAAAACCGAGTGCGATAACCCCGCCAAAGACAATGCCGTCCAAGACGTCGTCGAAATATCGGCGGAACGCGACCAGCAAGATCAGTAGCCCTATGCCCTTCGAACTCTCTTCAAAGATCGGGGCGGAGATCACGGCTCCGACAAAAACCCCTGCCCCCTGTGACCAATTTTGCGTCGCAAACTCCGACAGCGTCGTATTTATGATCAACGAAAAAAATATCGAGACGATCGCTCCCCAGGCAAATGCGAGGGCAAGCAGCCAAAGCGGCTCGGGGTCGTAGCGGTCGAGCCACATCAGCGGCAGAACGTAAAGCATCGCCGGGAGGAATGCAACGAACGTCGCGATCACCGCAGCGGCCGGGCCCAGGCTCAAGATCATCACGCCCGCGACGACGACCGCCAAAAAGACCATCGCCATGATCGACGCGGCCAGCAACAGATAAAGGAACACCTGTTTGCCCGAGCTGGGGGCCTCAGGTCTGACGGCCGCATGAACGTTCCCCATCCCCAGTCCGGCGAAGGAATTCTGCAGATTGTCGGGAACGGCGGCCGCAGTTGCGATCCGGTCAAACTCGATCGCCGCATCAGCAGGATACCCGGTTGGGATCGAGGCGGTTTCGATCCCGACTGTCGCGGTCGCCCCATTACGCCCGAACTGAACTGTGTCCCCGGCATTCAGTCTTGCGGTGGAGACACGGGAGCCGTTGACGATGGTCCCGTTCGTGCTTTTGTTATCGGTAATGAAGAATCCATCCGGCCGGGCCTCGATAAATGCATGCTGTTTCGACGCGATGCGCTCGAGCTTCGGGTCGAACCGGACCGTGCAGTTCTCGCTGCGGCCGATCGTCATATAACCCGTTTCGAGTTCAAACGTTTGGCCGGCAAGCCGCCCGCTCTGAAGCGTAAGCGTCAATTTCATACAGCAATAATAGGAATAACGGCTGTAATGTCAACCAAATGCAGGCGCGGCGATTTCCGGTCCGACGGGACCGGCTAAATTTGCGGAAAATAATGCTGAAATTAAGACGCGCGTTTGGCGGCTTCGCGGATGGCGAGGTCAAATGTGCCTGGTTCAACCTTAATGAACCGGCGATTGCGATTAAGCGATACGGCCACGGAAATGGTCGGATTGTTTCCTTTGAACTCCATGCCGCCGGCGATCAGCAGATTATAAAGTTCGTTGACGTGCATCGGCCGTCCGGCCTCGCGCAGCAAAGGGGTGCACGCCTGGGTGATAGTGCGGTCGGAAAACCGGTGGCTGATCGGTTCCATGTTTGTGGAACGCGTCGGAACGCCCCGATTCGGATTAAGATAGGTGACGGATCCGGTGTTTTTGTACCGGCCCCTCTCCAACCCGCCTGAGTCGTTGTGAGCATCCGGCAGGCGCTCGAATTCATCCTCGAACCGCATCGTTGTGCGGCCGATACCTCCGGTAGATCTTGTCGGCGAATTGCGATTTCCGGACCGCATCGTTACCAACAGGCTATCAATGGCGGACTCTGTTTGAGATGCGCTGTTCTCGAGCGCCTGGATCTCTTCCCTTAGGCGTTCCGCTTCGACCTCAACGTCTCGAAGGCGGCCCATCAACCGATTTTGCGCATTGCGCGTTTGTCGAAGGCTTGTTTCAAGCGTTGCTATAAGATTTTCGTCTAACATGCTCTGTGAAATAGAGTTCCGGTAACGCGTTGAGGGATCGGTTGAACGTCGAATATCGTTATTTATCCCGGTCTATGACATAACCGGGAATGCCGTCTAATGCAACACGATACTCTGTTTCAGGTAAAACTTCAAGACTTTTTCTTGCGGCGGCAGCGAAGCTGCTGGCGACTCCGCGGGTCTTTTCGATGATCTGATGGGTCTCGAGATCGTTCCGCATGCGGGCTTGCGCGGCCTCATCAAATACACCATCGAGCATTATTCTCTCAAGCGTGCTGCGAATTCCCGGGCTCTTTTGCATCAGCAGGATCAGCGGCAATGTGATCTTCCCTTCCAAGAGATCGGCACCGGTCGCCTTGCCGAGGGCCGTTCGGTCCGCGGTGTGATCGAGCAGGTCGTCGGCGATCTGAAAAGCGATCCCGAGATTCAGGCCATAGTCCCGCATCGCCGCCACTTCCGCCGGCGCTGCGCCGGCCAGAAGCGCCCCGATCTCACAACACCCGGCAAAGAGATACGCCGTCTTACGGCGGATGACGTCGAAATATTCTTCTTCGGTGATATCGGCGTTCCCGATAAGAGTGAGTTGAATAAGCTCGCCCTCGGTCATCTTTCGGGTCAGATTCGTCAGCACATCCAGCACCGCGAGCGAACGTTCACGCAGCGAGGTTTCGAACGCCGACATATACAGCCAGTCGCCCATCAGGACCGCCGCGTGATTGCCGAACCGTGCGTTTACCGAGGGCCGGTTCCGGCGAATATCGGCATTGTCGATGATGTCGTCGTGCACCAGCGTCGCAGTGTGGAGCACCTCCATCACCGTTGCGAGCCGTATGACATCCTCAGACTCTGCACGTCCTCCAACCGCCTGATTGGCTAAGATAAGCAGAGCAGGCCGCACCCGCTTACCGCCTGAAACGCGCAGGTAATCGCCCAGATAATTTATAACCTGGATATTCGAAGAAGCCTGCCGTTCGAACTCCTGTTCAACCAGAGCCAACTCGCGCTTGATCAAGCCGAAGATCTTGCGCGCAGCGGCATCCGGAAACAGTTCTTGTTTGGAGGTCGCAAAGGTCTGCACTTATTTTGACTCTCCGTGTCGAGAAACTATTTCCACACTCTCTACATATCCGGGGAACATCGTTTTGGTCGGCGAGTTGATCGAATCTTTCCACATTGCCTTCCACGAGCTGTTATTGATAAGCGCCACAACATTCCGGTCAGGCACTGAGGAGACCATGAAATAGATCGGAGGATAGACCCGAGGAACTTCCGGCTCCTTCTGACCCTCAAAGACAGATAAGGACACCCCTTTAGAAAATCCTTGCACTGCTACAAAATCACTCCCATGGTTCGACGGGAGCTCGGATGCGAGTATGGACTTGTTTTTCGGCCAGAATTTCGCTTTATAAAGCTTTCCATCCAAGAATCCGAGTGCGACCCGTTGCCATTCATCGACCTTTTTGAACTCGACCACTTGAATATTTTTGGTACCGATAACTTTCCCATCCTTCTCATCATAGACCTTCATTTTTTCGATCTTGCGCTTGGATGGCTTCCCTGCAACACCGACGGCATCTTCAACGGTCGCGACTCCGAACGAAAGGCCCTTCCACACGGCCGGGTCGTTTGCATTAGTGCTTACTGTCAGCAGCCCCAATACAAATGTGAGAACGATCGTGAACTTCATACTAGTTGCTCCGGTAATTATCAAACTGCATATCGATGCCGAAATCGTTCGCCTTGAGTTTTGCGATCACATCCTGCAGCGTGTCACGGTCCTTGCCCGAAACGCGGACGGTTTCGCCCTGTATCGACGCCTGCACCTTTAGCTTAGCGTCCTTGATGAATTTGACGACCTCTTTGGCCTTATCGATCGGGATTCCCTGTTGTACCTTTACCGTCTGGCGAACCGTCCCACCCGCGGCGGGCTCGATCTTTTGGTAATCCAAAGCCTTAAGCGAAATACCCCTCTTAACGAGCTTTGACTGCAGAATGTCGTTCATGTTCCGGAGCTTGGTTTCGTCCTCGGCGGAAAGAAGCAGGTCCTTATCCTGAAGCTCGACCGCGGCCTTGCTGCCCTTAAAATCAAACCGCTGTGAAACCTCTTTCGTTGTCTGATGGATCGCGTTCGTGACCTCTGCATAGTCGGTCTTTGAAACGATGTCGAATGAATTTTCCTTTGCCATAGTAAGATTTTGCCACGAAATCAGTATGAATTACACGAACGCCGCGTTATTCGAAGCGAGTCGCGTCAATTCACAGCTAACTCGAGATCGAAAAATTTTAGAAAGTTATCTGTGGTTTGCTTTGCAATCGTCTCAAACTCGACGTCGTAAAACTCGGCCAGAAACCGGGCCGTGTGCACCACCATCGCGGGTTCGTTGCGTTTGCCGCGGTGCGGCACCGGCGTCAGAAATGGACAATCAGTCTCGACGAGCAGCTTATCGAGCGGGACGACCGCGGCCGCTTCTCGAAGCTCCTCCGCCTTTTTGAATGTGACATTCCCGGCGAATGAGATCAGAAAACCGAGCGGCATCAGCTCTTGTGCCATCTCGGCCGTGCCGCCGAAGCAATGCATTATCCCGCGGAAGCCGTCCCATGAGCATTCCTCGGTGAGTATCTCCACGGTGTCCTTGTTGGCATCGCGGCTGTGAATGATGATGGGAAGTCCGAGCTTTCGGGCAACACGGATCTGACGGCGAAACACACTTTGCTGTACTTCTCGCGGGCTGTGATCGTAATAGTAGTCCAACCCGATCTCGCCCCATGCGATAACTTTCTCAGCCCCGGCCAGTCCGATCAATTGAGCTTCGGCAGCCTCGTCATAAAGCTTTGCATCGTGCGGATGAACGCCGACGCTCGCATAGACATTATCGTATCGCTCGGCAACAGCAACGGCTCTTCGAAAGTCGTCGGTGTTCGGATCCCCCGTCCCCACATTCAGCATCGCCGCCACGCCGGCCCCGCGAGCCCGCTCGACCACGTCATCGCGATCAGCGTCAAATGCCTCGCCGTCGATATGGCAGTGAGAATCTACAAATTTCATTTATTGAGGAAACGTAAACTTTCGATCGAACTCATCATTAGCTGAAGATCATCGAGTTGATTCCAATAGGTTAACGAAAAGGTCAGAGAATACCCCTTAAGATTCACAATCAGTACCCTTACATTCTGTCTCCCGAGACTCGATGTCACGACCAAATCAAACTCCGAGAAATCAAATCCGTCAATCTGTCTTACTGAAACATCTTTCGCGAGTTTGGTGCCGGGATCCTTCAAAAAGAATGCGGCGGTACTTTGAGCCACCATTAACGCGGTTATCTCCTTATTCGGCTGCTTCACAGTTCCGAAGCCGAACGCGGAATTTCTAACAGCTCCTAAACGCTTCTTGCTGATGGCGAAAGCAAGATTTTCGATCCGTCTCTGTTGAAGAACTGTCTCGTTCGATAATTTGTACCCCTTTTTAAGATCTTTCCACGCTTCGTCGGTTAATACCTCCAGTTCCTCTGAGTTCGCGACGTACCAACCTTTCGGCAGTGACATCTCGAATCCTAATCCTATGTTTGTGTATTTTGGCCCGAGAGGGGCGTCTTCAATCTTGTCTGAAGCCGACTTCTGACCATAGCCGATCGTACTGCAGGCGACAAAAAAGAGAACAATGGAGAACCCTCGAATGAATCTCATGCGACTCTCAACTCTCATGGTCAAAACTCTCAATACCCCCCCTCACTTTGAGGTGATATTGCCCGTTCTTATCCCTTTCATAAAGGGGGCTATTTCAACCTCGCCCCTATTTCAACATCCTCCAAAAACGTCGCAACCGCCGGTGTGTCCTCTTCTCCAAGCGATGCGGCGCAGATCATTCCCTGTGACTCGAGCCCTCGCATTTTGCGGGGCTTCAGGTTTGCCACGACGACCACCTTGCGGCCGATCAGCTTTTCGGGTTCGTAGTACTCCGCGAGCCCGGCGAGAAGCTGCCGCGGCTTTTCTTCGCCCAGGTCCACCTCGAGCCGCAGTAGCTTATCGGCATTGGGTACCTTTTCCGCAACTTTGACCTCGCCAACGCGAAGTTCGACCTTCAGAAAATCGTCGATGGTGATGTAATTGTCCGCTTCTGCCTCTTTTGCCACAGCTTCCGAAGGGGCAGTCGTTTCATCTGTGGTTTTCACTGACCCCTCGGGCGTTTCCGCCGATGCCGCCTGTTCCTTTATTTCATTCATAACTTTGTTTCTATCGATCCTTGGGAATATTCCTTCGCTTTCGCCAATTGCCGTGCCGGGCTCCAACCCGCCCCATTGCAGTTTTGCGGGATCTCGCCCCCCGGGAGAGCCCTCGATTCCCAACTGCCCGGCGATCTTCTCAGCCGATTCCGGCATAACCGGGTAGAGCATCACCGAAAGCCATCGCAACGTTTCCGCCGATCGGTAAAGGACAGCGTTCAACGTTTCCGCCTGTTTCTCGTCCTTCGCCAACACCCAAGGCTTAGCGTCCGATATCATTTTATCGACTCTGGCGATAATAGCCCACGCCGTCTCTAGCGCCTGGCTAAATTCGAACCGATCAAAACGCCGCAAATATTCGTCCCGGGCGTGCTCCAGTACGGTGACGATCTCTGCACCATCGGGGTCGATACCCGCACGCCGTGCCGATAAGTAATTCTCTTCCGCGATCTTTCCGTCGGGTACTTTACCCTCGCGATACTTCTCTATCATCGAAACAGTCCGGCTCAACAGATTTCCCAACCCGCTAGCGAGG
>DATHVL010000023.1:0-4447 GCA_035461325.1 Pyrinomonadaceae bacterium | reverse complement strand
AGCCTTGAAAATGCACCCTATAGAGGTGCGGCCGCTGCAGCGCCCTCTGCAGCGTACACCGCCGACGGTGCCGTATCCTATTTTTTCGCATCGACCGGGACGAAGATCCGTGCGCATGTGGGCAACGGCTACCGCATCCCGTCGCTTTACGAGCGTTACGGCACGTTCTTCAGTACCTTCATCGCTCCTGAGTTCATCGCCCTTGGCGATCCGGGTCTGAAGCCCGAGCGGTCGATAGCTGCGGATGCCGGCGTCGAGCAATATCTCTTTGACGAAAAGGCCCGACTGACCGCGACCTATTTCTATACGAGCCTCACCCAGACGATCGGTTTCGGCAATGTGGTGCCGGACATCGGGACAACACCGCGGCCTTTCGGCGGCTATTTGAATCAGCCCGGGGGCATCGCCCGCGGCGGGGAATTCAGTGCCGAAATCAAACCGGATACTAACACTGACCTTTTTGCCTCGTTCACTTACACGAATAGCGATCAGCGGACACCGCAGGTTGCCGGGAGCGGGTTGATCACGACTTTGGGCATCCCCGAACGGCAGATGACGCTTGTCGCCACACGGCGATTCGGGCGATCGTGGATAAATCTCGACGTGCTGATATCGTCGTCGTACTTGGCGCCGATCTTCAGCACCTCGACGTTCTCGACCTACATCTACCGGTTCGGCGGCAATCGTCGCGCGGACCTGACCGGCGGGCACACTTTCAGGCTCGGTAATGAGAAGTTCGATCTGAGGCTGTTTGCGACCGTGGAAAACTTATTCGATCACGAGTATTACGAGAATGGGTTCCGAACCGCCGGTCGTAATGCGCGTGTCGGTTTGAGCTTTGGCTTCTGAAGATGTATCAAAATGGCGCGTCTCACCCGTCTCAGGGGTCTCACTCGCGCTGAGACGAGACGGGACGACAACGCTGCGGGCCGTGATATCATCGAAGCATGCGAGGAGTAAGTTCATGACACGAGTATTGTTTGTCATTATCGGCGCGCTGGTTTTTTCGACGAGCGCCGCAGCACAAAACACGGTTACCAATGCCGATCTCGAAAAGTATCGGCAGAAACGGGTCGCCGCCGAGAAAGACCTGCGTGAGAACTACGAGCGGCTGGGATTCCCTTCGCCCGAAGAGCTCGAGGCCAAACGAATCGAGGACGCCAAGGAGCGTGAGGAACTCGCCGCCCGGCTGGCCCAAGCGCGTATCGAACGCGAACGAGTTGCGGCTGAGATCCGTGCCAACGAAGCTTCCCGACAAGGCTTGGTGATCATTAACGAACAGATCGACTACGGCCGGACCGGCGTTTACGGCTATGCGTATCCCGTCCCTTACCGCAATATTTGGCGGGGCGGCCGATACTTTCCCCGCCGCCCGATCATCGGATGGCGGGCAGGGCCGGGCGGACTGATCTATGAGCCGGGCGGCCGTTCGAGCCAGGTCTGGAGCCCGTCGATAGTGCGCCCACGGCCGGTTTTCCGGCAGAGATAGCGGCGACACGTCAAACTTTATTAAATTTAGATTGCGGATTATGATTACCATGATCCGCATTTTTATTTTGGCGAACGTATGACTATCAAAAACGGGTGGGAAGCTGTGATCGGGATGGAGATCCACACACAGCTTGCGACTGAAACGAAGATCTTTTGCGGCTGCCGCGTCGAGGTGGGCGGTGAGCCGAATTCCAATACATGCCCGGTCTGCCTGGGTCTGCCCGGTGCGCTTCCGGTCCTCAATCGCCGAGTGATCGAGCTTGGCGCAAAGGCCGCATTGGCGTTGGGGCTCGAGATCCAGGAGACATCCGTCTTTGCCCGTAAGAATTATTTTTACCCGGACCTGCCGAAAGGCTACCAGATCTCGCAGTACGACCGGCCGTTCTCGGCGAACGGGAACCTGACACTGATGACCGCCGACCGCGACGACAGCGGCCATGCACGCGACTGGAAACCGATGACCATCCACATCGAGCGGATGCACCTGGAGGAGGACGCGGGAAAGAACGTCCACGAGGGGCTGCCGGATACGGATAAGTACTCGTATGTTGATCTAAATCGCGCCGGAACGCCGCTCGGCGAGATCGTTACCGCCCCCGATTTTCGAACCTCGTGGCAGGCGTACGACTACGTCAACCACGTCCGCCGCGTCCTACAGTGGGTCGGAGCCAGCGACGCCGATATGGAGAAGGGAAACCTTCGATGCGAGGCGAACGTTTCTGTCCGCAAGGTGGGCGATACCGGCTTTAACAACAAAGTCGAGCTGAAAAATCTGAACTCCGTACGGTTCATGCAAAAGGCGATCGAGTTCGAGATCGAGCGTCAGATCGCGGCCCACGAATCCGGCGAGGGCGTCAGCCAGGAAACGCGTTTGTGGGACGAACAGAACAATGTGACGCAGGTGATGCGGTCGAAAGAGGACGCCCACGATTATCGATATTTCCCGGAGCCCGACCTCCAGCCATTAAAAGTGACAGCGGAGTTCATTGATGAAGTGAAGCGGGCGATGCCCGAGCTCCCCGACGTGATGCGCGACAGGATGATGGACGAGTATTCGCTCTCCTATGCCGACGCATCTCAGCTTGTCGCCGACCGTTCGCTTGCCGAGTTTTACGAGACAGCCGCGAAGGCCTCCGGCAATCCGCGGACGACGGCCAATTTCATTTTATCGGAGCTGAGCCGCGAGCTGAATAACTCAGGCAAGACCGCCGCCGAGTCGCCCGTCACGGCCGACCAACTCGCCGAACTTATCAAGTCCCTCGATGCGGGCAAGATCAACAATAACCAGGCCAAGGAAGTTTTGGTCGAGATGTTCGCAACCGGCAAACCGGCGGCCGATGTGATCGCCGACAAGGGCTTCGAACAGATATCGGACGAAGGTGCGATCGAAAAGATCGTGGACGATGTTATCGCGGCGAACGAGGCACAAGTTTCGGCCTATCGGGGCGGGAACGAAAAGCTTTTCGGATTTTTTGTCGGGCAGGTGATGAAAGCATCGCAGGGGAAGGCCAATCCCAAGGTCGTCAACGAGCTGCTGAAAAAGAAGTTATGAGCATTGAAGGAAAAGTGGCGGTGATCACCGGCGGAACAAAGGGGATAGGATTCGGTATAGCCGAGGCGCTGATCGACGCCGGGGCCCGCGTGTTCATCTGCGGGCGCGACAAGAGTGATCTGAAGACCGCGATCGATCGGCTTTCGCAAAAGGGGGAGGCGGCAGGTGAGGTCTGTGACGTTCGCAGCGAAGATCAGGTTCGGATGATGCTGGAAGAGTGCGATCGGGTTTTCGGCGGAGTGGATATCCTAATCAACAACGCCGGCGTCGGGTATTTCGGGAAGACCGTCGAGGAGCTTTCCGGGGAGCAGTTCCGGCAGACGATCGAGACAAACCTTACGGGCGTCTTTTACGGCTGCCATTTTGCGATCCCGCGAATGAAGACCCGCGGCGGCGGTTACATTTTCAATATCTCGTCGCTTGCGGGGCAGAATGCGCATCCGCGTATGGCTGCCTACAACGCGTCAAAATTCGGGTTGAACGGCTTCACCGAGGCCATGATGCAGGAGGTCCGGCACGACAATATCAAGGTGAGCTATATATGCCCGGGCAGCGTGAACACTGCGTTCGGCGGGGACACACCGAGCGATGCAAATTCCTGGCAGATACAGCCCGCTGACATCGGGCAGATCATCGTTGACCTTCTGGAAATGCCGGAGCGGACTCTTCCAAGCAAAGTCGAGGTGCGGCCGAGCAAACCGCCCGTTAAGTAGAAATTATTCTTGTGAGGCAGTGTGCCGGGTGACTGCGTCGATAAGGTCGGTCTCAGCAAAAGGCTTGGTCAGATACTCTGCAACGCCGGCCTCTTCCGCCAGTTCGCGGTGCTTGTCGGCCGAACGAGACGTGATCACCACCACCGGAATGTGCCGGTAAGCGTCGGATCCTTTCAATCTCGCGGCAAGCTCCAACCCGCCCAGCCGCGGCATCTCAATATCTGTGAAAATTATTTCGGGAAGCTCTTGGGCCTGCTCCAGTTTTTCCAGCGCATCGACGCCGTCCTTTGCTGACATTACGTCCATTCCGGCTTTCGCGAAAACACTGCCGGTCATGTGGCGGATGCTTGGGGAATCATCTACGACCATCACGGCTCGGCGAACGTCCGCCGGCCGGGCGGCGTGAGGCGGCCGATAGACCGCGCCGGCCTGGAGGTGCCCGCGAAGGTCGATGATCGCGGCGGCCTCTCCGGTAGAAAGCTCGGCGGCCCCGATGAGATCGGGAATGATGTCGAGGGGAGGCCCTAAGGGCTTGATGACGAGTTCCTCAGAACGGACCAGGCTGTCCACCGGCACTGCCCAAGCCGAAGAGCCGGCGGAGACGATCAGGGCGGTTATGATCCGGCCGGCTTCCCAGGTCATTTCGCCCCAGCCAAGGACCTGCGATAACGGCCGCAGTGAATATGTGTTT
>DATHVL010000022.1:0-7772 GCA_035461325.1 Pyrinomonadaceae bacterium | reverse complement strand
CGCGCGGTACGGCAGCAATCCATCGCGGTGTTGCCTCCGCCGAGAACGATGACCGTTTTTCCGATCGCGCTGACATGCTCAAAGGCCACGCTCGCCAGCCAGTTGATACCGATGTGTATATTGGCGGCGCCTTCCTGACGGCCGGAGATGTTCAGTTCCCTGCCGCGTGGAGCTCCGGTGCCGACAAAGATCGCATCGTAATCTTTCTCGAGCACTTCCCGCATGCTCGAAACGTAATGGTTAAAATGGGTGTGGATACCGAGGTCGACGATGTAATTCACCTCTTCATCGAGCACCTCTTCCGGCAAACGAAAAGCCGGTATCTGGCTCCGCATAAAGCCGCCGCCCTTTTTCTGTTCGTCATAGAGGTGCAATTCGTAGCCAAGCGGCGCGAGGTCCCTTGCTACCGTCAGCGACGCCGGTCCCCCGCCGATGAGCGCGACCTTTTTGCCGTTCGGCGGAAAAGGCCCTTTCGGCATCAGATGCTTTACTTCACCCTTATTATCAGCGGCGACGCGCTTGAGCCGACAGATGGCGACCGGTTCTTCTTCCACACGGCCGCGGCGGCAGGCGGGTTCGCACGGGCGGTCGCACGTCCTGCCCAGAACGCCGGGGAAGACGTTCGAGTCCCAGTTGATCATATAGGCCTCGGTGTAACGGCCTTGTGCGATCAATCGGATGTACTCCGGCACGGGTGTGTGAGCCGGGCAGGCGTACTGGCAATCGACCACCTTGTGGAAATATTCGGGATCGTTAATATTGGTAGGTTTCACCTAGGCCACCTTCCTTGTTTGTTGTCTTGTGAGCGCCGGTGTCGGCTGTGAAGGCCACAGTCTAAAAATAGCTTTATTTCACCCGTTTCGGCAACGTTTTATTTGCGAATTATAAAGGTGATGCGGATGCGGGTAAATCGTTGTCTCTAAAAGAACTGAATGCATGCCTCATTTGCGTCTTAGCGGCGCGTGCCAATACGTTTAATGTATGGAAAACCTATAGGGGCGTGCCGATCAACATAAAGTTTCCTACCTTTTAACTCCTACACTTATAGACATTTACAGCAATTGGGCGAGTCGTGGCACGGGTATTGCGATAAACGTTCATGAAGTTCTTGCGCTTCTTTTCCCCGAGGGCATCGCAAGAACGAGGAGAATTGAATTATGAAGACACACAACTTTTTCTTTACCATCGCGATCGCAGCGATGCTGTTGCTTACCGGGGTCTCGTCCGTGGCGGCACAGCAGCGGGCCTATCGGGTCACCGATCGCCAGATGACGACATTATTGAACAGGATCGAAACTCGGACTGACAATTTTCAGCGTCAAATGGATCTAGCCCTTGATCGAAATCGATATCGGGGACAGGTTCCGGCGGCGACCGTTCAACAGTATATCGATGACTTTGAACAGGCGACCGATCGGCTTCGTTCACGTTTCAACGCCAATGCCTCGGTCGCGGCCGATGTCCAGGACGTTCTGAACAGAGCTTATTACATCGACCAGTTCATCGTTTCGAACACCACACTGTCAGTAGCAGCGAGGAATCAGTGGAACACCTTGCGTGCGGATATTAATACGCTCGCGAGTTACTACAACATTCCGTGGAACTGGCAAATGGCAACAACCGGACCCGGTTGGCAGGGCGGCCGCGGCATCCCTGCTTATTCAGCAACCGATGTTCAGATGCGTAATCTCTTGACACAGCTTGAGAGAAAGACCGATGTCTATAAGCGTCAAATGGACAACGCGCTAAATCGGAGCCGTTGGAATGATACTGCCCGTGAAGAGCGGATCGAGGACATCATCGACGGATTTGAAAATTCGACCGACCGGCTTAAGGAGCGGTTTGAGGCTCGTGAGACGGTCGTTCAGGACGCCAACGACGTTCTGATGCAGGGTGCGTATATCGACCGCTTTATGCGAAACAACGCATTCACGCGACCGGCACAGAACCAGTGGAATTCGATCCGAACGGATCTTAACACGTTGGCCAGTTACTATCGTGTGAGCTGGAACTGGAATCAACAGCTTCCGCCGTACCAGCCGTATCGATGGGAGACAACACCCGGAACGGGCGGCATTTGGGGTAACGCACAACTGACCGGTACGTACAGACTGAACACGGCCGCTAGCGATAACGTCGCAACAGTGGTTCGCCAGTCTATCGGCAATTACAATGTGAATCAGCGGACACGCGTTCAGCAAAATCTGGAGAGACGGCTGAATTCGCCTGAGATGATCGTCATCGATCAGAGCGGACGAAACGTAACGATGGCATCAACACTGGCGCCGCAGGTTACCTTTGCGGCCGACGGCGTTTCGCGGACCGAAACGGGCCCGGGTGGACAGTCGATCTCGACGTCCGCAACGCTTCAGGGCAATAACCTCGAAGTCAGCTATACGGGTGACCGCGCACGAGACTTTTTCGTGACCTTCTCGCCTATGGCTAACGGCGACCTTCGCGTATCGCGACGGATCTATCTTGAGGGACGTAACGAGATGATCACGGTGAACAGCGTCTATAATCGTGTGGCTCCGGTTGCACGGTGGAGCGACGTCAATGTTAACCAGTATCCGGGACAGAATACCGGTGCAAACGTCGGAACGTTCGTTATTCCGAATGGTACGCGTCTGACCACCGTTCTTCGGACACCGATCACGACTCGAGCGTCGCAGGTCAACGACCGCTTTGCGATGTAAGTCACTTCACCGGGCCAGTATCGCGGTGCGATCATTGAAGGTTACATCGTAGCCTTGGATAATTCGGGTCGGCTTACCGGGCGTGCAAACGTCACGCTTGATTTCGATACGATCCGTTTAAGCAACGGCCAGACACATCGTTTTGCCGGCTTGATCAACTCGGTGCGTGACCAGGATGGCGACAACATCAGTGTTACCAACGAGGGTACGCTCCGTGAGGGCAGCCGGACTACGGATACCGTAACCCGCGGCGGCATCGGTGCTGCTTTGGGTGCGATCCTCGGTGCCGTTCTAGGCGGCGGTGAGGGTGCAGCGATCGGTGCCGGCGTAGGCGCGGGTGCGGGTATCGGTTCGGTCCTCCTGGGCGGTCGAGATAATCTTGACCTTGAGGTTGGATCGCAATTTGACCTGACCGCATCGTCACCGGCTAACATTGGCTTGAATCGCCCGTAGAATTACTACGGCATATAACTGCAGCGGGCTCAATTTTGGGCCCGCTTTTTTTGCGCGAATTTTTTCGCGGTTTACTCCACGGCCCTGCCCCACTTTCCGCATCTATTAAACCCAGAACCCCCTTAAACCAACTATTTCCACCGTTTACTTGGGGCATAGGTATTGCACTCCCTGTTAGCAGACTTCCATACTTCGACGTCGGAGGGGGATTGAAATGAGAAAACCATCCAAGCCGAAAATTAATCGGGTAGCGATAATTGGCCCCGATGCCGTTGCTGCTCTTGATGCGTACTCGCTGCTTTCAGGGGGATTCGTCGATGAACTGATATTGATCGGGGAACAGGCACTATCGCTTTCGAATGCTATCGACGATCTGTGCAGATTCGTTCCTTTGCCCCACCACTCACGCGTACGGCTGGGCACCTTTGAAGACGCGATACTCGCACCAGTTGCGATCATCGCCTCGGGCAGGGGCTGTCGAGGCGAGTTGGGGGACGGGCTCGACCTTGAAGTATTGGCCTCAGAGTATGCATGTGTCGGCGAAAGGCTGCGTGAGACCTCGTTTGACGGGGTGGCGGTGATCGTAACCGAACCCGTGGACGTTCTAAGCGAGGTCTTCCTCAAGGCTTGGCGGGGACCCGCCAGCCGTGTCATCGGACTCGGGCCCGGATCGGCTGCGATCGATCAGCATGACGGCAGCGACGGACCGCTCAAAGGTGAGACTCATTGGTGCACCGGCGGCTTTGCTCACGTTAGGTCAATGGATGCATGCAGCCCAAATTGCCCCTACTTCGCGGCGATGGTCGAAGAGGTGGGAATTTCGAAGAAAGACAAACCTGTTGTAGAATCTCATTCGCCGATCGAATTTGCAGCGTGCGTAACGCAGATCTCCAATGCCGTTATCAACGACACTCGAACGGTTATTCCGGTATTTACAAAAACCGCTGCTGATCTGGGTTTTGACGAAGCATTCCTCAATCTTCCTGCTGTCGTCGGAAGGACGGGTGTCGAAGCAGTGCTCACACTCGAACCTGAACCCAAACGGAATGCGCGATTGGCCACCGAGGCACGGGCATTTGCCGATGTTATCCAACGGCTGGGCGTGGTGACCGCCCGCTCGGCCGCACAAAATAAGGTTTAGTCGAACAATGGGTCCATTAAAGATCAAAGTCGAAAATCGCTGCGGTGAGTGCGGACTTCGCAGTGATCATTTTTTCTGCGGGGTATCATCCGAGAGCCTTCGCTCATTTGAAGAACTAAAGATCACTAACGGTTATCCGCCCGGCAGCCTACTTTTCGTAGAGGGCCAGCCGGCCGGCGGCGTATATCTTCTCTGCCAGGGCCGGGTCAAGCTTTACACCTGTTCGCGTGAAGGTAAAGTGATCATATTGCATATCGCCAAAGCGGGGGAGTTGCTCGGCATGAGCGCGGTCGTCTCAGGCGAGAATTACGAGGTCTCGGCCGAGGTCCTGGAGCCGACCCAAACGAATTACGTGAGGCGGGCCGACTTTATGCGGCTGATCGAGAAACATCCGGATATAGCGATGCGGGCCGTGCAGCACCTCTCTCATCAGTACCAGGGCGCATATCATCAGATCCGATCATTCGGCCTCTCAAATTCCGCGGGTGATAAGCTCGCTAATCTGCTACTAGCGTGGTGCGGCCCGACCCGCGAGAACGGTGACCCGGTTAAGTTAAAGCTTCGTCACACACATGAGGAAATGGCCGAGATGATAGGGACCACCCGCGAAACGGTCACACGCATACTGAAACAATTCAAGGAACTCGACCTTATCTCCATCAAAGGCTCCGACCTGTTGATCCACGATCCCAAACGCTTCGACGGTATGATCGGACGCCCCCGCGGTTCCCAGTTCAAAAAGTGACCGATATCACTAAGGCGGGTGACCGCTGTCATAGCGACATTCGGCAATAGGACGAATCCTCTAGCCATCCCACCTCTGAGGATGCAGGCACTAACTGATCCGTCGATACTCCTGCGAATCGCTGAAAAGCTCCTGATTTTCGAGCGGCCTCTCCTAGTAACGCTTCCGAACGGATGTACCGACAGGCTCAGTAGAATATCAAAACCTAGAACCGTCGCTCCGGGTGCGATCATCGCATCGGCGCGCACACTGCCGTCGAAAGTGATCTTGCTGATCCACGGCGATGCCGTTATCCGAATCCCGGGCAGCCAGGGGGCATCGGTCAAACGTATCCTGCCGGGCGAGATATTGGGGATCCCGGAAAGTTTCTGCAATTCTGCAGCCGAATATGACATTGTCGCCGTGAGTGATTGCAGCGTAAGCGTGCTGACCGCGGCGAAGCTGGAGCGTTTCCTGCGAAGCGATCAGGAAGCCCGGGACGGCCTGATCATTTCAATGGGCAAAGGGACGCAGGCTCTTTATCGATTTGCCCGCAATGCGGAAACATAAGATGAACTATTTACCATTATGTGACCTTTATCACATTTGTAAACCAATGAATTTGTTACGCTTCTGGCGGGTTTACTGAACAGAGTACCGCGACGCAAACCACGCCCGATCCCGGAGGCATACCAATGCTTACGACCAAACATATTAAGATTCTTTCGTTACTTATCTTTACTGTCATTTTCGCGGCCTGGGTTATCGGATCAAATTCCGGCAACACCTCGTTGATCTCACCCGCGGCTACGACCGTGCTTGCACAAACCGCTGCTAACGATGATTTCGTCGGCAGCGAGACCTGCCGCTCCTGTCATGAACCGCAGTTCGACAGTGTCGCCAAGACAACGCACGGCAAGCTTGAGGGCATGTCGTCCTGGGAAGGCAAGGCCGTCGGCTGTGAATCCTGTCACGGGCCGGGCCGCGAGCACGTCGAGGGCGGCGGTGACATCACCAAGATAAAGGTCTTTAAGGATATGGACCCCAAGGCCGTATCCGAAACCTGTTTGACCTGCCACACAGGACGCGAGGCTCATAATAACTTCCGCCGCGGCGATCACTGGCGCAACAATGTGGGCTGCACGGATTGTCACACGGCCCACGGCCCGGACTATCCCGCCCTGAGGCCCGGTTCGATCACCTATATCGGAGAAGCCGCCGTTCAGCGGCCGAGCATGGCCGACAAGGCAATGCTAAAGGTGGGCGAGCCTCAACTCTGCATTGGTTGCCACACGGAAACCAAGGCCCAGTTCTCCAAGCCCTTTAGGCATAAAGTGCTCGAAGGTGCCATGACGTGCAGCGATTGCCACAATCCGCACGGCGGGTTTGAACAGAAGCAGACCCGACTAGCCGTAGGCGCCGACCAGTCGTGCATCCGCTGCCACAGCGATAAACAGGGCCCGTTCGTTTTCGAGCATGCCCCGCTCAAGCTCGAGGGATGTGCCGCCTGCCATACGCCGCATGGGTCGAGCAATCCGAAGATGCTCAAGCGCAGCACGGTTCGACAGATGTGCCTGGAATGCCATACCGAGATACTTAACGTCGAGTTCGACGGCGGAATTCCGGCCGGCCCGCATAACCAGGTAAATATCCGTACCCAAAACTGCACGATCTGTCACGTGGAGATCCACGGGTCAAACGCGAGCAGGGTGTTCTTCCGTTAAAGGGGTGAAGGAAATGACTTCAAAATTACAGATACCTATATTAATGCTTTATACAGCGTTTCGACGGACGGGATCCATCCTAATGATGACCGCCGTCTGTGGCCTGGCCATTGCTGTTTCCGGCCAAACCCCGGATCCCAGCCCGTCCCCGGATGAGCGTTTCACCGTCCGTGGAAGCACTGAGATCGGAGCTCGCTGGGTTGATGTCAACGGGTACGAAAACAAGTTCCGCAGCGACTTCAACTATCGGAGCGGCTTTCGCCTGTTCGATTCAAGTTTGGTGATCGACGATAACTCGACCTCCGGACGAAAATTGTTTGACTCGGCGATGATAATCGCTTCGGGGTGGGGAGCTGACCCGTCCGGAATGGTGCGAGTCAATCTAGAGCGTTCCGGCCAATATCGGCTCGACGCAAATGTCCGTCGCATCGCGTACAACAACGACCTGAGGAACTTCGCGATCGGAGCCGACCTTAACAGTTATCGCAATCACGATACGCGGCGTAACATCGGCGACTTTGACCTTACGATCTTTCCCGAGAATCCGAACATCAGATTCCGGGCGGGATACTCATACAATTTCAACAGCGGTAGAGGTTTTATCACCAGCCGCGTTAGCGATGTTTTTCCGGCGGTATTCGACGCGGACTCGCGTGCCCATGATTTCCGGTTCGGTGCCGACGGAAACCTCAAGGGCTGGAAACTTTCAGGTACCTACGGACACCGTTCTTTTAACGACGACACGTCTTTTCTATCGGGCCCCCATCCCGGTGACAATCGGACAAACCAGATCGTCATCGACTCGATGCGACTGCTCAATCCAATAACGAGCAACACGCACTATGGCGTATTGAACGTTCAACGTACCTTTGCCGAACGTTTTGATTTTGCGGCGAAGTTGGTCCATTCGAGCACGTCGATGGACTTTCTCTGGAACGAATCGGTCAATTACAGAAGCACGACCAACGTCCCAACGACGGATGTTTATGTCATTTCCGGCCAAGGCAAGCGTCCGCAAACTCGCGGTGACCTCG
>DATHVL010000021.1:0-2656 GCA_035461325.1 Pyrinomonadaceae bacterium | reverse complement strand
GGACCGGCGGCGATGAGGCGACCCTTTTTGCTGGCGAGATCCTGCGGATGTATGCCCGCTACGCCGAGCAGCAGGGCTGGAAGATGGAGATCATGGAATCTGCTGACACCGGCGTCGGGGGCGTTAAGGAAGCCATCGCGATGATCGAGGGCAATAACGTGTTCTCAAAGATGCGTTACGAATCCGGCGTTCACCGCGTGCAGCGGGTGCCTCAGACCGAGACCAGCGGACGCATCCACACGTCGGCGATCACGGTCGCCGTACTGCCCGAGGCCGAAGAGGTCGATGTGCAGATCAACCAGAATGATCTGCGAATAGATACCTTCTGTTCATCAGGCCCCGGTGGGCAATCCGTGAACACCACCTACTCCGCCGTGCGGATCACACACCTCCCGACCGGGTTGGTCGTTTCGATGCAGGATGAAAAGTCCCAGATCAAGAACCGCGAAAAGGCCATGAGGGTCTTACGGGCGAGGCTGCAGGAGATCGAAGAGCAGAAACAGCACGACGCACTTTCCGCCGAGCGAAAGCAGATGGTGGGAAGCGGCGACCGCTCCGAAAAGATCCGGACCTACAATTTCAAAGAAAACCGCGTCACCGACCATCGGATCGGGCTGACCATTCACCAGTTGGAGCTCGTGATGCAGGGCCAGATCGATGAGATCATCGAGGCACTGCGAACGCATTACCAGACCGAGAAGCTAAATGCCGAGGCCGTATCGGGCTAAATGGGCCGCCGCCTCGAGATCAGCGGCCTGCGAAACGTTGAACCGTGGCAGTTACCAGATTATTTCTTATCAGGCACGGACAATCCGCCGGGAACGCTGAAGGGCGGTTCGGCGGCCAGGGCCCGACCCCGCTTTCAGAACTGGGACAAAAACAAGCAGAGATAACCGCCCGCTTTCTTGCGAGTGAAGGGGTCGATGCGATCTATTCGAGCGACCTCGAGCGTGCCGTTCAGACAGCCGAACCGCTTTCCCGATTGCTCGACGTCCCGGTCAACGCGACCAAAGCCTTTCGCGAGCGCAACGTCGGCGTTCTTGAGGGCCTGACATTCTCAGAATCGCGTGAAAACCACCCCGAAGATTTCTTTGCGCTTGTCAACCGCAACGTCCACCACGTGATAACCCGCGGCGAAAGCTATCGCCACCTGCTGCGTCGTGCGACCTCTGAGCTTTGGGACATACTGCGAAAGCATCAAGGCGAGCGAGTGGCGATATACTCACATACGGGTGCGATCTGTTTTATGACCCTCCATCTTATGGGCGCCATCCGCCGCGATACGAAACAGACGCCGTGGATCGTAACATCAAACTGCGGGATCAATCGCTTCGAGATCCGTGGCCGGCGAAATATCCGGGTCCTTGCGATAAACGACACCCGCCACCTGCACGAGATAACGGGCAATGATTCGTTCGCCGCGCAATAGCTACCTCGTCCGAAATCATTGACTTTCCCGCCTCATTGTTCTATCAATTTAGTATCCCTTCACTGGAGACCACACTTATGAAATTACGTATTACCTCGGCGCTCGCGGCGTTCGCGTTTGTCATTTCCCTCTCGCTTTCATCTTATGCCCAAGGCGACGTCTGGTCGGCGACGGGCATGCCTATTCCGATCGGACAGCCCGTGATCTGGGGGAAGATCGAGCTGCGGGGCTTAAAGCCGGACCAGAGACCGCCGATCGTCGTCGTGCGACTGATGTTCAACGGAGCGCAGATCGGCCGGGCGGAGACCAATGACAGGGGATTTTACTACTTTCTAGGTAGGCCGCGTGACGGCTCGGAGCTCCAGGTAAGTGTCGGAGGAGCGGACGTCGGAAGGGTGGTGCTCACCGCGATGAGCGGCGAGCGGCACGACATGGCGGTCGACTGGAACGAAAGCTTTGGCCACACCCAGCAGACGGGTGTCATCTCCGTCAGAGACGCTTACACGGGTCGAAGTGCATCTAACGCTAAGTTGTTTGATTCCGCGGCCGCGGCTGTCAAAGGAAAGAAGACCGACGAGGCTATAAAAATATACGAACAGATCGTAGCCGCTGACCCGAAGGACTTCGTCGCCTGGACCGAGCTTGGCAGCCTGCAATTCCAAAAGAATAAGCACGCTGAAGCTGAGAGTTCTTACGGCCGCGCTCTTGAGCTAAAGGCCGATTTTATGCCCGCCCTGATGAACCTTGGAAAGCTGCATATGTCACGGAATAAGCATCCGGAGGCTATCCTGGTGCTCGAAAAAGCGGTGATGGCCGACCCCGCCTCTGCTGACGCGTTTCATTACCTCGGCGAATCGTATTTGAACAACAAGCAAGGCTCAAAGGCGGTGGGCGTGTTGAACGAAGCCATTCGCCTAGCACCGATCGAAAAGGCTGAGATCCATTTGCGGTTAGCGGCACTTTATAACGCAGCAGGGGCTAAGGATCGGGCGGTGGCCGAATACAAGATGTTTCTTGAGAAGGTACCGAATCACGCAGAGAAGTCCAAGATGGAAAAGTACATCAAGGACAATTCCTAAGTTCACTTGCCTTCTTAAAAAAAGTCGCGGCATTCAAGTGCCGCGGCTTTCTATTGCACGCCGAATGGTCTCAATGCAAAAAGGGCCGCCCCGAAGGACGGCCCAGTCTATGTAGCTCACCGTTTGATTAGAAATCGTAACGGATTCC
>DATHVL010000020.1:0-2781 GCA_035461325.1 Pyrinomonadaceae bacterium | reverse complement strand
CATATCGGATCAGGTACGGTGAAATCCGCGTTCAATATCCTTCATCGTCAGCCGAAGGATCACCGGCCGGCCATGCGGGCATGTTGTCGGCGATGATGTGAGCAACAGCCGGTCGATGAGCCAATGCATCTTTTCATCGGTAAGCGGCATGTTGACCTTGATGGCGGCCTTGCATGCGAGGCTGGCTGCGATGCCGTCGCGGAGCGACCATTTCGGATTGCCGCGCTTTTCGATCTCGACCGCGTCGAGTATCTCTGCAAACAGATTCCGAGCCTCGGAGGCGGGAATGTCTGCGGGAACTGACTTTATCGCCACCGTCCGCCCTGACAATCGCATCAGGCCAAAGCCGAGCGAGGTGAGTACGGGCTCGATCACCTGATAAACCTCGGCCTGTGCCGGAGAAAGGTCGAGCGTCTCAGGCAGCAGCAGGTTTTGCGATTCGATGGGGCGGTCGGCCTCACGTTAGCGAAACTTATCAAACAGGATGCGTTCATGGGCCACGTGCTGATCAACAAGCAAGAGACCTTCGTCATCGACGGCGAAAATAAAACTTTCGTGAAGTTGGCCGATGGGCCGAATGGAGTGAGATGTTATCCCCTCAACCTCAACGGACTTGACGGCCTTCACGGCTGAATTCATCGGCGGCAGATCGGTCGGGGTATCGCCGTGACGCGGCGGCGGCGATTCGCTAACGAGCTCGGCGGCCTCTGCTCGGCGTGTGGCGGCACTCTCAAAATCGTTCGAAAAGCTCAAAGGCTCGCTGCCGGCGCCGGCAAACAACGAAAACTCGGCGAAGGAGGGCGGCTGATTCGAAACCGTCGGCGGAACCGAATTGCGATTCGCGGCCGCGGCGGCAGTATTCGCCGGGGGCGGATCTGATTGCTCGGTCGTGGGCTCGGCCGCTGGTGCAGCATTGCCTTCGGTAGCCGCCACTGCCGGAGCATCTCCCTCGGGCGGCCGGTGGATACGAAGTTCCTCGTTCTCGCCCCGGATACCCACCTTGGCCAGAGTTTCGCGGACGGCCTCGGCGATGACATCCTTGACCGCCTCGCTGCGGCGGAAGCGGATCTCGGTCTTGGCCGGGTGGACGTTGACGTCGATCTCTTCCAGCGGAATGTCGAGGAACAGGAACGCGACCGGATATACGCCGTGGGGCAGTACGGAACGGTATCCTTCGCGCAGCCCGTCGGCAATGGTCTTGTCGCGAACAAATCGATTGTTGACAAAGAAATACTGTGAGTCTTTGGTCGTACGGCGTTCGCGGGGGGCAGAGATGAAGCCGGAAACAAGTGCCACAAAATCCCGGCCGCCGCGAATGGGCAAAAGGCTGTCGAGCAGTCCCGCGCCGAAGATCTGGAACGACCGCTCGCGAAGGTCGCGCGCGGGAGCCACGTTCAGCACCTCGCGGCCGTTATTTACCAGCGTAAACGCGATCTCCGGGTGGGCCAGCGCGTAGTGTGTGACGATCGAGGTTAGGTGATAATTCTCTGTGGCCTCGGAACGCATGAACTTTCGCCTGGCCGGAGTGTTAAAGAAAAGGTCGCGGACGGAGATGGTCGTTCCGGTTGCACGCGGAGCGTCTTTAACATCCATCAGGCGGCCGCCCTCGATGTGAACAAGCGTACCGGCCGCGTCCGGCTCGGTCTTCGTTACGAGCTCGACCTTGGCGACCGAGGCTATCGAGGCAAGGGCCTCTCCACGAAAGCCGAGGGTGCCGATCCGGCCAAGGTCATCCAGGTCGCGGATCTTTGAGGTGGCATGCCGTTCAAATGCCAGAACGGCGTCGTCGCGAAGCATGCCCTCGCCGTCGTCGGAGACACGCATCAGGCGCCGGCCTCCTAATTCGATCTCAACCCGTATGCGTGCCGCTCCCGCATCGATGGCATTCTCGACCAGCTCCTTAATGACGCTCGCCGGGCGCTCGACCACCTCGCCGGCAGCGATCTGGTTCGCAAGATTGTCGGGCAATATCCTGATCTTGTTCATTTATAAACTGATTATGCGGTGGCCGCGGTCGTCGAGATCGATGCCCCTATAGATCGAATCGATAAAATTCGGCCCGAAGCGATCGATAAAGTATGCAACATTCATCGTGCGTTCCTGAAGCCCGCCCAGCGGCACAACGACACTGAACAGCCCGTCGAGCTGGCGGCGGACTGTCTCGTCACGAACGACAGCAGAGCGTCGAAACTTATCGCGGAGGGCTCCGATATGGTAAATGATCTTTCGCCGGCGCGTCGAAAGATTGGCGGCCAGGGTCACATCAAACTCAGAAAACTTACGATCGAGCCGGGCAAGTTCGGTATTGATCTTTTCCTCGACATCGGCGATGAGCCGGGCCGTCTCGCGGCCGACGCCCTCGTCCACGACCTTGGGCAAAACCGCATCGCGTCCTTCCAGAAGTTCGGGCAATCCGAGACCGAACTTCTCCAACGCCCGGCTATGACGATTCTCCAGAACCGTGAACGATTGTCGGTGAAGGATCGTTGTTACCGGACGGCCGAGCACGCGATAGGTCTCAGCCATCTGTGCGAAATACGCCACCTCTGCCCCGCCTCCGAAATAACAGATAGTTGGCAGCAAATAATCCTGAACGACGGCACGGAGCATCACATTGGGGCTGAAACGCCCGGGTTCCCGCTCGGCGATTTCGGCGAGCTGATCGACGGTAAATTTTTGGCCGCCGTCCTTTGTGCGAATCGAATCGCCGTCACGTTTCAGCGCAATGCGAGAGCCGTCGTCGCGGTGAAAGAAGAGCGGAAAATACCCCTCGTCAATTAG
>DATHVL010000019.1:0-3368 GCA_035461325.1 Pyrinomonadaceae bacterium | reverse complement strand
TGTTCAAACATAAGTTATGTCGGTCGATCAGGCTCCGGAGAGCGTCAGGCATGTTGAAATAGTCTAACGCATTTCAGCGGATATTGTTAAGAATTTCGTGACGCTTTTCATGTGGCTCAAGCTTCGGCAGCGGCGGATTTTTCGGTCTCAACCGCGAGATCCAAAAAAGCATTTGCGGCATGCGAGAGGATGGAATTTCGCCGATATACGATGTGCAGCCGGCGCTCAAACCTCATTTCATTAACGTTCAAGGCGACCAGCCTCCCCTCCTGGATCTCTGAAAGGGCAGTCAGCCGCGGAACCAGCGCGATGCCGGTGCCCGTTTCCACCAGGCGCTTGATCGCTTCAAGTGACGGCAGTTCGACGGCCATCCTCAATTTCGTCTTGTTCGCCGCAAAGGTCTCGATCACTCGCTCGCGATAGGGCGACTTTGCATTGTGCGCGATGAACGATTCCTCGCCGAGATCAGTGACGCTTACCTTTTTGCGGCCGGCCAGCGGGTGCCCCGGGGCACAGATAAGGACCAGTTCGTCGGTCTTCACTGCGACCGACTTTACAGTGGTGTCGCTTGGTTTGAATGAAAGCACTCCAAGCTCGACCTCGCGAGAGGTGATCTCGTTCGGAATCCGGCTGGCTACTCCACGTTTCACGACGACCTTTACCAGCGGATAGCGCTTGCGAAACTCAACGATCAGCGGAAGCAGATAAAATACGGTGTGTTCATTTGCGCTAATGGTTACCTTGCCGCGATGAAGGTCCGCAAGTTCCTTGATCGCGCTCTCCGCACTTCGCCGGAGATTCAACATCTGCCGGGCATAGTCGACCAAAACCTCACCGGCCGGGGTCAGTGTGCCGTCCTTGGATGAGCGGTCAAAGAGCTTTTCGCCGAGGTCCTGCTCGAGCCTGCTGATAGCCTGGCTCACGGCCGGTTGGGTGCGCTCGAGAGCTTCGGCTGCTCGAGAAAAGCTTTTCTCACGGGCAACCGTTACGAGTACTTCTAACTGATTGATATCCATCGCTTACTTTTTGACATGGAGGCCGGCAGAAGCGGCGCATGCATTTATTCTCTACTTAAGAGGAATGAGCTACATTAGCACAAGTTATCCGATAATAATAATTATAACGATGTGCCGGCCGTTTTCACGAATCGACCTACAAAACTCGCACACAATAGACGTTGAACTTTAGAGTCGTGAAAAATCAGTATTAATACCTCCGATGACCACGGCGCAGAACGTGCCATATGTTTGCTTTTTTCGCTACCGCAAGTTACCATTAAGATCTCGTAAATCCGTGGAAATAGCGGGCCTTAAACCCCCAGTTAGCGTTATTCCATCTTAATAACTTTCAGGAGTAAGTTTGAGCACTTTATGGGCTTTTCGACAATTGCTATTCACGCGGGTAACGAACCGGATCCGTCGACCGGCGCTGTAAGCGTCCCCATCTATCAAACGTCTACATACGCACAAGAAGGACTAGGTAAGCACAAGGGCTACGAATATGCCCGAACTCAGAATCCGACCCGGTCCGCATTGGAAATGAACATCGCCGCTCTCGAGAGCGCGAAATTCGGCTTCGCGTTCGCTTCCGGAATGTCGGCGATCGATGCTGTTCTCAAATTGGTGAAAGCGGGCGACCACGTCGTTCTCGGCGACAATACCTACGGCGGCACCTTCAGGCTTTTCAATCGGATCTTGGTCAATTACGGTATCGAGTTTGACCTGGCAGACACCTCTAATATTTCCGAACTGGAAAAAGCATTCAAACCCAATACCAAGATGCTTTTCGTGGAAACGCCGACGAACCCCGTGATGACCGTGACGGACCTTGCCGCGGCCGCGGAGCTGGCCCGTGCACATGGGGCAAAGTCGGTCTGCGACAACACTTTCATGTCGCCTTACTTTCAAAGGCCGATCGAGCACGGAATCGACATCGTGGTCCATTCGACGACAAAATATCTCAACGGGCACTCAGACAGTGTGGGTGGTTTTGTCGCGTTAAATGATGAAAAGGATGCGGAGTGGATCGGCTTCGTGCAAAACGGCATCGGGGCGATACTTTCGCCCTTCGATTCGTTCCTTGTTTTACGCGGTACCAAAACGCTGGCGGTCAGATTGGAAGCTCACGATAAAAACGGCCGGGTGGTCGCAAACTTTTTGGAAGAGCACCCGCGGGTGCAGCGCGTTTATTATCCCGGACTCGCTTCCCATCCGCAGCACGAACTCGCGAAAAAACAGCAGAGCGGGTTCGGAGGTATGGTGGCCTTCGAAACCGGTTCTCTTGAGAACGCAAAAACGGTACTTGAAAGCGTCAAACTATGTACCCTCGGCGAGAGCCTCGGGGGCGTCGAATCTTTGATATCGCATCCGGCAACGATGACACACGCTGCAGTTCCCGAAGAAACTCGGGCCCGACTCGGAATAACAGATGGCCTCGTACGGGTCTCGGTCGGGATCGAAGACGTTGAAGATATCATTGAAGACTTGGACCAAGCCTTGAGATAAATACCGATTTTCACATTTCGAAAAAATGTGAGATAACAATCTCGCAGACATTTCCTTCGTATCTATGTTAACCGTCGAGATCCACGCAACTTCACACGTTGGCCGAGTTCGAAAAGGTAACGAGGACAACTATCTTTTGTTGCACCTCACAAAATCGCGGGCCTGGACCAGCGGCCAGGAGAACGGCGAATTCGTCATCGAAAGCCAGGAATTCGACATTGACGAAAATGGGATCGTGCTTGCCGTCTCCGACGGTATGGGAGGCGCGATGGCCGGCGAGGTCGCGAGCACAATGGCTGTTGAGTGCGTCTCAGAAAAACTGCTCGCCCCCGAAGACGATGTTGACGCGACGCTGACGCCCGAGGCCTACGACTACCAGCTCATCGCAAAGCTCTATAACGCCACCCTTTACGCAAATCATCAGGTTCATCAGCAGGGCCGCTCCGATCCGCAGTTTCAGGGTATGGGCGCGACCTTTACGGGCATCGGCGTGACGCCGCGGGGCGTCGATCTGGTCCAGGTAGGCGACAGCCGGGCATATCTGATCCGTAACGGCAAGATCTATCAGGTCACGAAAGATCAGTCACTTGTACAGCAATTGATCGATGCTCAACAGATCTCCGCTGAGGAAGCCGAGACGCACACCCTTAAAAATGTGATCCTGCAAGCACTTGGCGCCCAGAATGAGATCTACCCTGTTTCTGCACGGCTGACGCCGAACCAGGGCGATATTTTGCTGGTGTGCAGTGATGGGTTATCAAATAAGGTGAGCGCCGCCAGCATGCAGCAGATCATCATCGATAATTACGATTCGCTCGAACATGCGTGTGCAGAATTGGTAACGCTGGCTAATGAGAACGGCGG
>DATHVL010000018.1:0-4548 GCA_035461325.1 Pyrinomonadaceae bacterium | reverse complement strand
TAAAGAAAACGGACTGGATCCAGTCCGGGGTGAAGAACTCCGGCAGATCTGAGTAGGCATATGTCGCCGCAATGCGAGCCGCCATCACCGCGGCAAAGGCTAGATATGTAAGGCTCACGAGCCGGTAAGGAAGCCTGTGGTCCTTGGGCTGCGGGACGCGCCAAAACACCAGAAAACATGCGAATGCGATCACAAATAGTGACCCGGAGACCACTGCGATCCGTGCGAACAGGTCAGGGAACGCAAAGGTAAAGAAAGCGAGGAGCAATGCATTGAGGGCCACTACGCCCGCCGAGAGCCGATACTGCGGAGTCAGTCCTCGAAACAGCCTGTTCCCTTCATAGGCTACCGCCAGCGAGGCCACCACAAGCGAACTTCCCGCGATGACGGTAACGACCTCAGGCCAACTGCCACGAAGGGCTATAAGTAAGAATCCGCCCGCGGCGACGAGATTAGCCACAGTCCAATAGCCGACGCCCGGATAGGTCTTCTGAGTCTTCCATATCACGAACATGACGGAGGCCATCAATGCTGTGACCAACATCAGGACAAATGAGAGCGTCCTAAGATCGATAAATACATCGGTCATGGTATGAGAAACAAATTAATGCCGGCGACTTTTCCCCTGCAGCGCCACCGTGCTGCACCCACCTGGATTTTTGGTCACGTCACAAAGACGGTCCTACACAACTGTTTTTGCATAAAAAAACATGGTTGTGCACTATTGGACGCATTTCGTACCGGAAACGGTGCCCACGGCGTCACATTATTTAACGTGATCGACCGCGCCCTCGACGCCCGCCTGCCGAGCGCAGTATGCACAGCAATAGTAGTTCTCTTTTGATTCCTCTACGCCGTGTCCTATCACCTTTACCCCGCAATTAGCGCAGACCGGTGCCAGTTTGTGTATCGCACACTCAAAGCAGTCAAACACATGAGTGTTACCCGCCGTTATAACCTCGAACGAAAGATAATAATCGTTCCCGCAAACTTCGCATTGTGCCATTGCAGCCTCCTTTACCCAGATCGCCGACCGCCGCCAGGACCGCGTCGATCTCGCGCGGGGTATTTCTAATGCTCGGCGTCAACCGCGCATATAACGTCGCGTACGGAGTAACCGTCGCGATGATCCTTTTTTCGGCTAGCCGATCGACTACGCCCGTTGCCGACATGCCGTCCACCTCAAAGCAAACAATTCCGGAGGAGAGTTCGGGTTCGAGAGGGGTGTGCAGCGTGACGTGGCCAATCTCGGATAGCCCGCGCTTTAATCGGCCGGCGAGTTCATACGTTCGTGCCTGGACCGAACTCGCCCCAAGTTCCAGATGAAACTCAAACGCTTCGGTCATCGCCCATTGGTGCTCAAAAGCCTTGAAGCCGCCGGGCGAGAACCGCCTGCCGGTCGTTCGTCCCGACGGGTCTTCCTCGAGCACCCACGCTTCTCGAACGCTGCCGTCCATAAAGGTCGGGATCGTCGGCGACATATTCTGCCATCCGCGTTCGCTGGCCCAGACGATGCCCGTACCGCGCGGGCCGAAAAGCCATTTGTGGCACCCGGCGATAAAATAGTCACAGCCGAGGTCCTGCATCTTCTCGTTTTCCACGCCGAAGCCGTGCACACCGTCGACCGCGAGAAGTATCTCCTGCCCCTCTTTGCGTTCCGTATTGAGCTCCGCAATACCCTGTGCGATGGCTTTAATGGGCAGCTTCAGCCCCGTGCTCGAGTGCACCCAGGTCAGAGCTACGACACGAGTGGCCGGGCCAATCTCCTTTACGACATTCGCGGCAAGCTCCTCGGGCCTCGCCGCCGCCGCGTTCTCGTAAAGCGGCACACGCCTCACGCTGGCTCCCGAGCGCTCTGCCCTCAGCCGGATCGCCTCATCGGTCGAATAATAATTTTGAGTGGTTGTGAGAAATTCCTGGCCGGGTTCGATGTGGATCCCGTTATAGACCAGCCCCAGCCCGCCCGTAGTGCTGTCCGTTAAGGCGATCTGTGAACGATCGGCATTGAGGTAGTTCGCCGCGGTCGAAAGCACGCTTTCGTCGTTCTCGCTTCGAACTTCGTTCAGGTATTCCGTCGGCCGCCGGTCCAGCTCTCTCCGGTGTCGCTCTATCGCGTCGCGAACAGAGCGAGGATGTGACGAGATAAGCAGAGCGCTCATCTCGATCACATCATCCGGTATCAGAAACTGCCGGCGAACCTCTTCCCAGCCCTCATCGTCGGCGGCCAGATTAGCCGGCATCGAGGCGTGAACGGTCTCTGCGCTACTCTCATCGCCGCCGCTGCACGCGGCGCCCGCCGCTGCCGCCACTGCGGCGGCCGTCCCCGCAAGAAATTGACGCCGGTCCATCATTGGTCCGACATCGCAGGTTTCTTTTCAGGCACCGTCCAAAAATGCACCGCACGCCCGTCAACGTACTCGGTCTTATCCGGACGCCAGTCGCCCATATCAAACGCGTGCGAAACTATCCTCGTCCCCGGTTTGAGCTCGAGCAGCGTCGGCCGCAGCTTTAAGTTGATCGAGCTTAGCAGATAGAGCGTGATCACGGTCGCCTTGCTGAAGTCCTGCTTGAATAGATCGCCTTCGATGAACGTCACCTTATCGGCGACACCTTCCTTCTCAGCATTTGCCTTTGCTTCGGCTACAAGCGTCGGATTGATGTCGATCCCGACCCCCGTCGCGCCGTATTTCTTTGCCGCCGCGATCACGATCCGCCCGTCGCCCGAACCAAGATCATAGATCACATCGGACTTCGTGACCTTTGCCATTTTCAACATCGCGTCAACGACCTCCGGCGGGGTCGGCACGTATGGAACGTCCGGCGTACGCGAGGGCGATGGCATGTCTTGGGCGACGGCGATCCCGGCCGATAAGACAAGTATCGCGGCCATCCCGATAATTAATTGGAACCGTTTCAACATATTAGAACCTCCTTGAATAACTGCGTAAATCCGAGGCCGGCGTTATTGCCCGCCTTCCTTCTTTTCCGGCACTCGCCAGAAATAAACATAATGATCAATGCCGTTGACCTTTACGGTCTTGGTTTTTTCCGCGGCCCATGTGCCCATATCATAATTGTGCGAAACCACGCGGGTGCCGGGTTTCATCGCGAGGATCCGGTCTTTCAGCTTAAGATTTACCTGCGGCAAAAGATATAGCGTGACGACCGTCGCCTCACTAAAATCTTCCTCGAAGATGTCGCCCTCGATAAACTTCACTTTATCGGTCACGCCCTCTTCCTCTGCATTCTCATTGGCCTCTTTGACCCGGATAGGGTTGAGGTCGATGCCAACGCCGCGGGTCCCGAAACGTTTCGCAGCCGTGATCGGGATCCGTCCGTCGCCTGATCCGAGGTCATAGAGCACATCGTCACCCTTGACCTCAGCCATAGCGAGCATCTCGGCGACGACTGCCTCGGGGGTCGGCACGTATGGAACGTCGAGCTCGCGGGTCGGATTCGGCTCCGGCGTCTCCACCGCCGGCACCTCAGCGGCCCGTGCCTGGTTCTGCGACTCAGCGATGCGATTGTTGCCGCAACCCATCGCGACGACGGCAAGCGCAAAAAGGACCAGTAACTTAAGCTGCGGAAATTTCATCTTCTTCTCTCCTTATTTGTGGCTTATCAAAATAGGTTTCGCTAAAAGTAATGATGGCGAGGATGACGGCACCGACCAGCAGCACGGCTACGCCCACCAGCGATCCATAGCCGGTGTACGCAAGGCTCGAATAAAGCAAATAGGCGCTGGTCAGGCAAAAAATAGCGGGAGCCACCGGATAGAGCGGCACGCGGAACGGCCGCTCAATATCCGGTTCTTTTCGCCGAAGTACGAACAACGATATACCCACCATCAGAAAAAAGAACCAAAAGACCGGGGCCGTGTAATCAACGATCGAACTTATCCCCTCGCGCGTCCAAATGCTTAAGCCCACAAGTGCCAACGCGATCAGCCCCTGGACGATAAAGGCGTTCACGGGCGAATCGGCCCGGTCGTTCCAGCGGCCTAAGATCCCAAGTGCGGGGAAGTCGAGCCCCAGAGCATAGTTTGTCCTCGCGCCGGTAAAGATCGTTGCATTAGCCGAAGTAAGTGCCGCCACCGCCACCATCAGCCCGATGACCCACGCGGCGCCATCGCCCAATGTCGCACGCATCACGTCCCCGGCAACCGCGCTTGACGACGCCACGCCGCTGAGGCCGAGAACGTTCAGATACGCAAAGTTGACCAGCACGTAAAGTGCCGTAATGATGAATATTCCCAGTATCAGTGCCCGTGCTATCTGCCGCTTGCCGGAACGCATCTCGGCAGAGATGTATGCCGCCTCATTCCATCCGCCGAAAGTCAACAGCACAAATACCATGGCCAGCCCAAGCGTCGTAACGGCGGGCACACCATCGCCTGCAGCCGCGGCCATGGCGGGTTCGGCGGGCGCCATGAAGATGCCGACGCCGATCAGGACTAGGATGCCAACGATCTGGAGCGACGTTAAGATCCTCTGCGTCCCTGTGCCGAACTGGATCCCGATAATATTGATCAGCGTAAGCACCGAGATC
>DATHVL010000017.1:0-3926 GCA_035461325.1 Pyrinomonadaceae bacterium | reverse complement strand
GTCTCCATCTTGGGCATTTCGTCGGGGTCACCGTCGATCTCGACGCCCTTGAGTCGCGGTTCGACGATCTTGTCGGTGATGAACCAGCCGACAAGGACGATGAGGAAGCAGGAGGCGGCCATGAAATACCAGTTGCTAAGCGGGTTGACCGTGCGCGATCCGTCAAGGATCTGTACAGCGGATTGGGTCAAACCCGAGAGCAGCGGGTCCAGCGAGGACGGGATCAGATTGGCGCTGAAGCCGCCCGATACCCCCGCAAATGTCGCCGCGATGCCGGCCAGCGGATGGCGTCCGGCAGAGTAAAAGATGACGGCCCCGAGCGGGATGACCAAAACATATCCTGCATCCGCGGCGGTACTGCTCAGAACTCCGATGAATACGAGCATTGGGGTCAAGAGCTTGGGCGATGTGAAATTGAGAAGCGCCTTGAGCGAGGCGTTGATGAAACCAGTGTGTTCCGCGACGCCGACACCGAGCAGCGCGACAAGCACCACACCCAGCGGATGAAAACTGGTGAACGTGGTGACCATCGTCGACAGGAACGAGGCGATGGCGGTGCCCGTGAGCTGATTGTTCACCACCAGGGGCTTGCCGTTGCGCGGGTCGATCTCGGCAAAGCTCACTGACGAGAGAAATGCCGATAAGATCCAGACAAGAAAGAGCAGCAATAGGAACAATGCGGCCGGATCGGGCAGCTTGTTGCCGACACGTTCAATAATGTCGAGAGATCGATCGACAAATCCGGTAGGTTTCAGTCCGTCAGGAGTATTGGTTTCATTTGCCATAAGTTTTGTGAAATACCCAAGAATCTTGAAGGGGAAAGCTTGAAAGCGAGTTTACTGTTAAACAGAACTTCCCGCAAATTTAATTTGCTCGCCAAAGATCTGAAAATGAATTGAGGCGGCAGCGATCTTGCCCATTTGGGCAGCGTCGACAGCCTCTGCACCGCCATTGACGCAATCGCCTCCGGCGAAGACACGAGGGGCAGACGTCTGCATCGAATCGTCGACAAGGACCCGGCCGCCTTCGTCCACCTCGACACCGCACACATCGGTAAAGAACGCGGACATTTTGGTTTGCCCGATGGCCTTGATCAGCTGGTCACACGCGATGCGGCTTTCGTGGCCGTCGGCGTTCTTGAGGTGGAGGCTTTCGACGCGTTCGGTCCCTTCGATCGCCACTACCGTCGTATGCCAGATGAATTCGATGCCGTCAGTTTTGGCAAGTTCGAGTTCGTAATCGTAAGCAGGTGCGTTCTCTTCTCCTCTGCGATAGATGAGCTTAACCTTTTCGGCCCCGAGGCGTTTAGCCTGTGTGGCGGCGTCGATGGCCGTGTTCCCTGCTCCGACGACAGCGACGTTCTTGCCAAGAGAAATGCTCTTCCATTTGCGGGATTTCACCTGCTCGATGAAGGCCAGAGCATCGACTACGCCGGAAAGCTGCTCGCCGGGAACATCGAGACGACGGGTGTGGCCGAGCCCGGTGGCAATAAAGACGGCGTCGTGGCGATCACGCAGCGAATCGAATGAAACTGCACCAGTGCCGGGGATAGTAGGCTCGACCTCCGGTCCGACGACCTCGGTGTTGACCGCGAAACGTACGCCGAGCCGCTGAATGAATTTCACCTCTTCGACGGAATCACGGCGGGTCATTTTGTATTCGGCCATGCCGTAGGTGTCGAGGCCGCCGGGTAGCGGACGGCGTTCGTAGACGGTAACGTCATAGCCGGTTCTTGCGAGGTAGGCCGCGCACGAAAGGCCCGCGGGGCCGGAGCCGATTATGCCGACGGACTTGCCGTTCGGTTCGGGAGTTGCGAAGAGATCTCTGCCGGAACGCATTCCATGATCGGTGGCGTAGCGCTGCAGGCGGCCGATCTCGATGGGCTTATTCAAGCGGGTGTTTTCGACACAGGCTCCTTCACAGAGCACCTCGACCGGGCAGACGCGGGCGCAGGTTGCGCCGATGGGATTGGCATCAAAGATCACGCGGGCCGAACCGGTGAGATTGCCGCTAGCGATCTTTTTGATGAACGAGGGGACATCGATATGCGTGGGGCAGGCGTGCATGCACGGGGCGTCATAGCAATAGAGACAGCGGTTCGACTCGACCGCTGCCTCGGCGGGCGACATCGCGGGCGCGATCTCGGCGAAGTTTGCCTCGATCTGATCGGTGTCGAGTGGCGTGGAGAACTTGGACATAAGCATTGCAAACCCGGTCGCTACGGCTCCCGGTTCTGACTTAGAGTTCGGCATCGGCTTCGATCTCGATGAGCATATCGGGATCGATGAGCCGGGAGACCTCGACCATCGTGGTCGCTGGCATTATATCGCGAAAGAACTCGCCGTGGGCGCGGCCGAACTCTTCCCAGCGGGTGATGTCAGTGACGAACATCCGGGTGCGGACCACGTTGTCTAGTGAGGCGTCGAAGTGTTTCAGCGCACGTTCGATGTTAAGGATGCACTGAACGGCCTGGCGGTACGGGTCACCCTTGACGACGATCTCGCTGTTCTCATCGGTCGCGGTGGTACCGGTAACGTAGATACGGTCGCCGACGCGGACGGCTCGTGAGTAGCCGACGACGGTTTCCCATTTGGCTCCTGAGGAGTAGTGTTCGCGATGCTGCATATGTATAAAGGGCCAAGAGGAAGAGCACGCTCCCGGACGGTCGGGATTCCGTCCGCTTGTAAACTTACCCGCTTTTCGGATCTTGCGTAGAAGGCCAGCTTTCCGGATAGGGATCCTTGTCTTCTGGAAATTTAGAGATGTACTCCCCCCAACCCATATACTCGTAATACTTAGTCATTGCCTCGAAATGACTTTCGGCTTCAACGGTCCAAATAAGCTTCGCACCGGGGGCAAGCGACGACCGTGCGTCATCGCCTATAGGTCCCGCCAAACAGAACGTCTGACCATCCTCCTCTTTCCATAACTCATGCTTCATTATACGTTTGAGAAAAAGACTGTTTTAATCTGCAACGATCGGGCCGTAGAGATCGGGGCGGCGGTCGCGGAAGAACTGCCAAGTGTTGCGGACCTCGCGGATCATGTCCATGTCGAGGTCGGCGACGATAAGTTCGTCCTTATCACGCGAGCCTTCGGCGATGATCTGTCCGCGGGGGTCGCAGAAGTAGCTCTGGCCGTAGAACTCGCCGATGTTCCAAGGTGCTTCGGTCCCTACGCGGTTGATGGCCCCGACAAAATATCCGTTGGCGACCGCGTGCGCGGGCTGCTCGAGCTTCCAGAGATATTCCGAAAGGCCGGCGACAGTGGCCGAGGGGTTAAAGACGATCTCGGCTCCGTTTAGGCCGAGGCAGCGAGCCCCTTCGGGAAAATGGCGGTCGTAGCAGATATAGACACCGATGCGTGCGAATGCGGTATCGAAGCATGGGTAGCCGAGATTGCCGGGGCGGAAATAGAATTTTTCCCAAAAGCCGGGAGCGACGTGCGGGATATGCGTCTTTCGATACTTGCCGAGATACGAGCCGTCAGCGTCGATGACCGCGGCGGTGTTGTAGTAGACGCCGGCCTGCTCCTCTTCGTAGACGGGAACGATGAGCACCATGCCGTGCTCTTTGGCGACCTCCTGCATCAGCTTGACGGTTGGCCCGTCGGGCACGCGTTCGACGGCCTCATACCAGCGTGTTTCTTGCTCGGCACAGAAGTAGGGCGTCGTGAAGATCTCTTGGAAACAGAGGATCTGGACGCCCTGTTTCGCGGCCTGCTCGACGTATTCGAGCTGGTTTTCGATATTCTCTTTTTTGATCTCGTCGATCGGCATGTGAACCGGCGAGATGTTATGGGCCTGGATGAGGCCGGATTTGACGATTCTGGACATTACTAAATATGATCCTATTCGTTAGTGGTCATTCACCTTTTCAAGAAGAAATTCTGTCGCTTCGATGCGTTCGATCGCTTCAACAATATCG
>DATHVL010000016.1:0-2430 GCA_035461325.1 Pyrinomonadaceae bacterium | reverse complement strand
GACGGCGGTGCATGCTTTACCGCTTCGACAAACGCCTCGTGCACCGGATTTCCATCGAGTCGGCCTGTTTCTACACCTACCGCACGGTCAAGTTTCTCAAAGTCGAACGCGAGGCGATGAGTGGCAGCCGTGGTCGCGGCGGATGCAAGTCCGGGGCAGATGAGTTTTCGTCCGCCGCCGAAGCCCGCGAAATAATGGAAGTTCACTCCGCCCACAATGATCGTGCGGTCATAGTCGAGCAGGACGCGATCAAGTTCGATAGGCAAGCCGTCCCGGAACTCACCCACCTGCACCAGACGGTTTTGGTCGCCCACGCCGGCGATCCGCATCAGGTCGCGGGGTGCATGGTCGAGCATCTTTACCCGCTGAGCTATGAAAGGCGTGACGATCTCGGCCTTCTCTTCCGGAGTGGCCGGACGGTGAATGCCGGTGGCGAAAATTATGGAGATATCGTAGGGAAGAGTGCCGCCCGCGATCAGACGGCGTACGAGGAGGTTAACGATCTGGCCGGCGGCCGCACGACGGGTGGCGTCGGGCACGACGATGAGAACATTCTCGCCGGGCCGGACGATCTCATCGAGCGGCGGTGAATCGATGGGATTATCGAAAGCTTCGCCGATCTCGACATCAGTCAGCGCACTGAGCTCGTCTACAGCCAGAATTTTCGTCCGCTGCGGATCATATTCGAGGGGCAGACTGCTATCGCCGTATGGGATCTCTTTAAGCATTTAGGTACGGCGACTAGCAGGCTCAAAACATTTCGTTCCGGTCTCGCACACATACACGGCCTCTGTTTGGTTATCAAGGGTTTCCATTTGGATCGTAAGGTGCTCGATGCCGAAACGATCTTTGAGTCGTTCGCGCACGCGGACCAACAGTTCCGAGTGCGAGATCGAATTGCCGTGTGTGATATGTGCTGACAGCGCATCGATGCCGGACGAGATCGTCCAGACGTGGAGGTCGTGGATGCCCGCAACACCGTCCGTCTCCAGGATCGAGTCCTCGACCGCGGCAAGGTCGATACGCCGGGGCGTTCCCTCTAGCAGAACGTTGACAGATTCGAGAATCAGCCGCCAGGCGCCGACGATGATGATAAGGCTGATGACAACACTGGTAATCGCGTCCGCCCACATCCAGCCGAAAAAGATGATCGCAAGTCCGGCAATGATCGCGGCGACCGAGCCTAAAAGGTCGCCCATCACGTGGAGCCATGCTCCCCGCATATTCAGGTCGTGCTGGTGATCTGCGTGAAGCAGCGACGCGGCGATGATGTTCACGATAAGGCCGCCGACGGCAACAAGAGTCATCGGAAGGCCAAGAACCTCGGGCGGCGATTGCCATCGCTCGACCGCCTCGAGGATGATCCAGATCGCGAGCAAGACGAGGACCATGCCGTTGATGAAGGCGGCGAGTATCTCTAATCGGTAATAGCCGTATGTTTTCTTTGAGGTCGCCGGGCGTGAGGCGAAATGGAATGCGAAGAGCGTCAGTGAGAGTGCACCGACATCCGTTAGCATGTGGCCCGCATCGGCGAGCAGGGCGAGCGAATTCGTGAGCCAGCCGCCGATCGCCTCCGCGATCATGTAAACGAACGTGATCGCGAGCGCTATTCGCAGGCGCACAAGGCTGCGGGCTGTCCGCCTGCCGCTCCCCGCGTGTGAATGTCCGGAACCCAAAACTGCCCTCCCAGGATCAATACCGCCGCAGCACGTTGCTGTTTCGAAGCGAAATAACAAATCCCGCACGGTTACCGCGTTCGTCACCGATCTCGACGTTGGCCTCAGATGCCCGCGACGAGATCTGAATGCGGAAGCTGCCGTCGGGCCCGGCAAATACCTCACGGCCCTGCGAGCGAACTAGCATTCCCGGCTGCGTCCGGGCTGCGATGATGTAGACGCTGCCGCCTACGCGTTCGACGTTCCACTCGGCGGCATCGATGCCCGAGCCGGTTCCGCCGCGGACAACGGTAAAGCGGCTGGGCTCGCTCCATTCACTGATCTGGCCGGAACGAGCCGAGCCCTTGAGCCGCCAATAGTAATTGCCCGGCGTCAGGCCCGCCATGCGAAATTCGCGGCCGGTTATCCCCCCGCGGTCGATCATTATCGCATCCGAGGCAAAGTAGGGGGAGCGTGCGACCTGTATCTGATAGGCGGCCGCGGCCTCCGGATCCTCCCATGCAAATGCCACATTTACACCGCCCCCGCTGTCGGCAAGCTGACCCTGGTTTGCGGGTGCAACCAACCGCGGGGGAAGCATAAGTTTTTCGCGATCAGACAGGCGACCGCCGCGGATAGCGGCAAATTCATTAGCGGTGATCTCGGCACTGTCGCCGCCGATCGTGGTTTCAACGCTGCCGCGAGAGATGCGGATCTCGCCGCCGTTGGCGCGGGCATCGGCATTAAAGCTAGCTTCGGTCTCCGGACGAAGCCG
>DATHVL010000015.1:0-2664 GCA_035461325.1 Pyrinomonadaceae bacterium | reverse complement strand
CTGCACGAACTGTTTGATCAGGTCGCCACTGAGGTGGAGGCACACGTTGACGAACTCGCCGAGCGTGTTACTGCCCTTGGGGGCACTGCGATGGGAACGGTCCGCATCGCCGCAGAAACCTCGTCGCTGAGCCAGTATCCGCTTGAGATCACTGACGGTACTGCGCACGTTGACGCCCTGTCAACCGCGATGGCAGATTTTGGGAAGCGGATCCGTAAAAACATCGACGTCACGGACGAACTGGGCGACGCCGACACGGCCGATCTCTATACCGGGATCTCCCGCGGAATGGATAAGCTGCTCTGGTTCGTTGAGGCACACAACCAGGCCTGAACTATGTATATGAAAACAAGAGGGCTCATGCCGTCCGCGGCCGAGCCCTTTTTCTATTGGGTGCCGGCGGAATAATCGAAAACGATATTCGCGAAGGCTTTTACGCCAACGTCCAGGCGGCTGTCATCGATGTAAAAATCGGGCGTATGATGCGGGGCTGCCTTCCGTGCATTCCCCGGCGGCATACCACCGACCGTGAAAAAGAACGAGGGGGCCTTTTCGCCAAAGAATGAAAAATCTTCGGCACCGGTGACCCATTCAGCGTCAACAACGTTTTCGTTTCCCGCCGCCTTTTGCAGCGACGGCACCATACGCCGGACCAGGTCGGGATCGTTATAGGTCACCAGGGTTTTCGTTTCGATCGAAACCTCTGCTTTGGTGCCCATGCTCTCAGCTATGCGTTCGGCCGTCTCGCGGATCTTCTTATGAACATCCTTTTGCATCGCCGAATCAAGCGTGCGGATCGTCCCCGCCATCACCAACTCTTCCGGGATGATATTTTCGCGGATCCCTGCATTTATCCGTCCGATCGTTATAACTACCGGTGCCTTCGGCAGGTCGGACCGCCGAGCCACGATCATCTGCAGGCCGGTGTAGATCTGTGTCGCAGACGCGATCGGGTCGTTGCCGAGCCACGGGTACGCTCCGTGCGTCTGGCTGCCTTTGACTCGGATCTGGAACCAGTCGCTTGACGCCATGATCGCGCCGGATTTGTATTTGATGGTCCCGATCGGCGTCTGCGAATTTATGTGAATTCCAAAGATGGCGTCGATCTTCGGGTTGTCCATCACGCCTTCTTTGATCATCAGCGGTGCCCCGCCCTCTTCGCCCTCGGGCGGTCCCTCCTCGGCGGGCTGAAAGATGAAGACGACGGTTCCCCGCACCTTGTCTTTCATTCCGGTTAAAAGCTCGGCCGTACCCATAAGCATCGCCACATGCGTATCGTGCCCGCAGGCATGCATCACGCCCACCGTCTGGCCGTTGTACTCTGCCGTCTCGCGCGAACGGAACGCCAGGTCATTGCGTTCGGTCACCGGAAGCCCGTCCATGTCCGCACGCAGCCCGATCACCGGCCCCGGCTGGCCGCCTTTCAATATGCCGACGACTCCGGTCTTTGCTATACCGGTGCGGACCTCGAGTCCAAGCGCACGCAGATGATCCTCAACATACTTCGCGGTCTTTACCTCGCGATTTGAAAGTTCGGGGTATTGATGAATGTGCCGTCGCCATTCGATTATCTTCGGCATGAGTTTGGCGGTGGCGGCATCTATCTCGGCGGTTGTATCGTTTGAAAAGACGGGCATCGACATAAGCAGCAAGGTGATCGCAAAAGCGGCAATTCGTTTCATTTAGTAACTCCGAAAATGGTAGGTGCGGGAATATTTTATTCGCATAGCGGGATTATGCAAACCGTGGGAGCAGCGATACCGAGCCCCTGAGCTACTTCTTTTGATCTTGCGTTTCTTTGACCAAGGCGGCGAGATCGGCCATAAAGGCACCGAGCGGGCGGCCCAGGTCACGCGGGACACTCGTGTTTACCTGAACAGCCAATGCCGTCTTTAGCTCCGGAAAATAGGTCATGTCCGTCATATAACCGGGAAAGAAACCGCTGTGTCCATAAGAAGTTCCTGCGGCCGTCTGCCGGATTATTACGCCCAACCCGTATTTCGTTTCACGTCCGAGCATCGGGGCCGCCACACCGTCGAGCATCTGCGGCAGCAAAGCGCTGTCGAAAGCCTTACCCTCGTACATTGCCTTGGCCCAGCGAGCGAGGTCGGTCGAGTTTGACGCCCAGCCTCCGCCGGTCCATTCGAATTGCGGGTTGATCGCGAACTTGCCGCCCGCGATCATCGCGTCCGTTCCGCCGAATGGATTATTCGCACCGGCGTATCCCTGGATGAGGCCTTTGATCTCACGCCCTTTCTGCGGAATGGTGTTGTTAAGCTTTAACGGTTTGATCAGGCGACGTTCCGCCTCGTCGTAAAAGGTCTTGCCAGTCACCTTTTCGATTATCATCCCAAGGACGATGTAGTTCGTATCCGAGTAGTCCCAACCCTCCCCGGCCGCAAACGGCGGGGCTTCGCCGAATAAATAAGCGACCAGCTCCTCCGGCCGCCATGCCTTGTCAGGATTCGCACTCAGGTCTTTTGTGAATTTTTCCTTGAACTCGTACCTCACCAGCCCGCTCGTGTGATTCATCAATTGGCGAACCGTTATGTCTGATGCATTCGGGAGCCGCTCGAACCACGCCTCTTCTCCAAGATATTTCGACACTTTGTCGTCAAGCCCGATCTTGCCTTCCTTAACGAGCTGCAGCGCGGTCGCCGCCGC
>DATHVL010000014.1:0-6741 GCA_035461325.1 Pyrinomonadaceae bacterium | reverse complement strand
ATCCCGATCAATTCTCCGTTTAGATTTACCAACGCGCCCCCGGAATTTCCGCGATTGATAGGTGCGTCCGTCTGAAGAAAATCCTCAAAACTCCCGTCGCTCAGGCCGGTGCGGCGACCCTTTGCGGAGATGATGCCCGCTGTGACGGTCTGGCCAATGCCTAGGGGGTTGCCTATTGCTAGAACGATATCGCCTACCCGGACGCTGTCGGAATTGCCAAGCGTTAAGAAGGGGGTGTTTTGAGCGTCGATCTTGAGAACGGCCAGGTCGCTCGGCTTGTCGATCCCGACCAGTTTTGCGTCGTAAGAACGGTTGTCGTTAGTCAATACTCGGATCGTCTGAGCGCCGTCGATAACATGTGCGTTTGTGAGCAAGGTGCCGTCGGCACTAACGATCACTCCGGAGCCCATGCCGCGTTCGACTCGCGGACCCTGTCCACCGCCGCCCGGCCCTGGGAACTGACGAAAGAAATCTTCGAGCGGGGATCGGCCTTGCGGACCCGGCTGGCGTTCATTCCGAGCCTCGGCCTCGATTCGGACCACTGCGGCAGCCGTTCTGTCGACGACATCTGCATACGATGTTCGGACGCCGTCTACGACGACCGGTGCAGGCGGAGCTGCAGGGGCCTGCACGTCAGGCATATTATCACCGCCCGTTAGCCAGCTTGCGCTGCATCCCGCGCCGATCGCTGTAATACTCAAGGCCGCTGCCAACAAGAACGTTTTCTTACTCATTCAATATTTCTCCTGACACTATGACGACAATTTTATCTTATCGGTTGGGTTAACTTATATACGCTCCGACCCGAGAGTTGTTCAATTATTCACACTATAGTTTAGGCCCCGGTCACCTTGGGCGTGTCTTTCCCGAAGATGTAAGAGAGCGATTTATAGACCAGCTTTGCGCACAAAAACGCAGGCGAGTCGTAGCTTTCCACATATGAATACTCGACCAGGTCCATCCCGACAATTTTCTTCTTTTCCGCTACCCGGCGAATAAGCGCGAGCGTTTCGTACCAGCCAAGGCCCCCCGGTTCGGGAGTGCCCGTCGTGGGGACGATGCTTGGGTCGAGCCCGTCAATATCGATGGTCAAATAGACGTTGTCCGTTAGTGCGTCTACAGCAGAATCGATCCAGTCCGTTCGGCCCACTATATCGCGTGCCCAAAAGATCTTCGTCGGCAGGCCACCTTCGAGGAGTCGGACTTCATCAGCCGAGATCGACCGGATGCCGACCTGTACGGACGGGATCCGGAGGTCCTTTACCACTCGTGCCATTATCGAGGCATGCGAGTGGGGAGTGCCGTCATATTCATCGCGAAGATCAGCGTGCGCATCGATCTGAAGCACGCTCAAGTCGTGATATTTTTCTGCATGGGCTTTGATCACTGGGCCCGAGACGGAATGTTCACCGCCCAGCATACATAGGAATTTGTTCGAAGCAATTAGCTCCTTGGTCCTATCGTAAAGCCCATCCATCATCTCTTGTGGCGTCGGCCTCGCACCGAACTCGTCGAGCGTATGGATACCGAGCCGGTATACCTCGGTATCAGTCTCCTCCTCGTACAATTCCATATTGCGCGAGGCATCGACGATCGCCATCGCACCGCCGGCCGTTCCAGTTCCGTAGGAGACTGTTCCTTCATAGGAGACGGGCCACACGAGGATCCGTGAAGCGTCAAACGAGGCGAGGCCGGGTTCGTCAATGCCGCCGAAGTTCATCGGCAGTTCTGCAGATTCAGACATAATTCCAATTTAAAAGTTCAAATTCCAAACTCCAAGCCGTGATACGGCATGAAATTTGGAATTTGAATAATCTACGCCGAATCTAGGGGACGTCTATCGTCATCTCCTTTCCGGAAAAGCTAAAGTTAGGACGCTTGCGGCCCTTCATGAACTTGGCCGCCGTTTGCGAAAGCGCAGTTATTACCATTGGAAGACCAATGGAGGGGTCGCTCGGGACATATGCGGTCGTTGCTCCCTTATGCAGCTTGCCGAAGACCTCGGTGTGATTGCTTGCAAACGAAGGTGTACGAGCTGAAAGCGGTGCCGGATCTGTGGTCATCGAGATAGCATACTTATGGCCTCGAGCGGTCGTCCGCGTTATGTACGACGAAAGCTCCATCAGATTTACCATAGCCTGGCTTGAGGTGCTGCCGAGTGCAATGACGCCCGAATTGCGGGTTTTCTGCGCGATCTGCATCATCTCCATCGTATCGGCGGTCATATCGAAGGTAAGCTGCAACTTCTTTTCGAAACGTGCGCGGGCGACGCCGACTGCGATCTCACTGCTTGCAAGGTCGGGGCAGTAAATAGGAATCCGGGCCTTAAAAGCGGCCGTCATTATCCCGTCCTCGTGTGCGATCTCGGCGAGTTCGCGTCCCATCAGATGCAGGAACTCACGTACCGAATACGCTCGCGAAGTCTCAAGCTGATTGACGACACTCCCGATCCATTCGTCAGCTTCTTGAAGCTCTTCACGGTTGGCGAGAGTGTCGCCGACACGGGCGATGTTCGCGCCGTCCAGCTCTTCGTCGGCCATGCTCGGATGGGCCTGGTAATGGTTACGGCCGAGCGTTTCGTGGATGTCGTGGTAGAGCACAGTGCCCGACATTACGATCACATCAACGAAACGGTTCTTGATCACGTAAGCGAGAAGTCGACGCATCCCGGACGGAACGAGATTGCCGGTGCCGCAAAGATAGATCGTCGAGTTGTCGTCCAGCATGTCTAGCCAGATGCGATGGGCCTCTGCCAATTGTTTCGCTCCGAACCCCGCGCCTTCCATCTTTTCCAGAAGACCGGCGACCGACCTGTCACGGTCGATAGGCACCGGCCGAGTCGGCACGGTAAGGTATTTCGAAGCTTTAGATTTCTTTTGAGCTGCCATAGAATTCAATAAATTAGTAATCTGAAAAAATTTCGAATCGCTATTCCGACGGGTTATGGGTTAAATACGTATAGCTTTCAGCCTGGTTCTCGTAAAACTCGATAACCGAATTCCCGACCTTGGTCGAAAGTGCACCGTCCTTTATCCGTTTCATCACGGCTCGCCGGAACTGGTCGCGCAACTGACCCGCCTCAAATCTCACTGCCAAAAGCGCGTCTGCAAGAGTCGCACCCGTGATCACCTTTTTGATGATGTGGCCATCCTCACCAATAAAAATATGGGCCTCGTGCGGCACCCCAAACAGGTTATGGTTGTTGCCCATAACCTCCTGATAGGCGCCCACCAGCATCATCGCCAGATAATACGGTTCCTTTGGATTCAGGCTGTGAAGTTCAAGGACCGGCTTTACGTCATGCAGGTCCACGAATTTGTCCACGATACCGTCGGAATCGCAAGTAATGTCACATAGCGTAGCATATTCCGTGGGCTTTTTGTTGAGTTTATGTATTGGAACGATTGGAAATAGTTGTTCCAGAGCCCAATTGTCGGGCATAGACCGGAATACCGAGAAGTTCGCCAGATATTTAGCGCACATCAGACGCCGTAGATCGTCAAACTCCTCTGAAACATATTTCTTTTGCTGGGCAAATTGATCGGCCTTTTCACAGACATCCCAAAAAAGGACCTCCCCCTTACCTTTGTCCTCGAGGCTGATCAGCCCGAGGTTGAACATCGTAAAGAGCTCGTCGCGGTGCTCCAAAGCGTCGTGATAATACTCACGATAGTTCTTGCCGTTAATGCTCTCCCTAAGGTCATAGAGCTCTTTGACCACTTGCGGGTCGTCTTCGTCCACTGTAAGAGGTGTTATGTCCTCGACCACCGTTTCGATCTCGTCCTGGATATTGGTAACCAGAATTGCATGGTAAGCGGAGAGATACCGGCCGGATTCCTGAATTATCGTCGGATGCGGAACGTTCTCATCATCGCAGACGGTCTTGATCACATAGATGACGTCGTTGGCGAACTCCTGAGCGTTGTAGTTTGCCGATGATTCGAAAGAAGTACGCGAGCCGTCATAGTCCACCGCCATGCCGCCGCCGACATCCAGGTACTCGATGGGGATCCCCATCTGCCGGATCTTTGCGTAGGTCCGGGCGGCTTCCTTCATCGCGTTCTTGATGCGTTTGATATCCGTGAGCTGCGACCCGATGTGAAAATGCAGCAGATTGAGCATGTCGATCCGGCCTGCCTCTTGAAGCTGCCGAATGATATCGAGGATCTCTGTAGTTGTCAGGCCAAATTTTGCGGCTTCACCGCCTGATTTTTCCCACTTGCCGGAGCCTTTCGAGTAAAGTTTCACCCTAACGCCGATCATCGGGAGCGCCGCGTTGGGGTCGTCTGCGGTTATCTCGTCAATCAGGGCGAGGGTGTGGTCGAGTTCGCTCATCTTCTCGATGACAATGACCACATTCTTGCCTGCAGATGCGCCAGCAAAAGCCAGGCGGATAAAATCACGGTCTTTGAAACCGTTCAGGACGAGCAGGCTGTCTTTGGATTGCTCAAGGGCGAGTGCCGCGTACAACTCAGCTTTCGAACCCGCTTCCAGGCCAAAATTATAGCGAGAGCCTTCACGTAAATATTCCTCAACGACGGCACGGTTCTGGTTCACCTTCATCGGGTAAACGCAGAGATGATTACCCTCATACTCGAATTCGCGGATCGATTTTTTAAATGCGGTTTGAAGTTTTCGGATCTGGCCGAAGAGCAGTTGAGGGAAGCGCAAGAGTACCGGCGTCGATATGTTCCGTTTGCGAAGATCGTCGATGATCTCTTTGACGTCGGCGGTCAGGTTCTCATTCTCCGGAGCCTTAACAATAAGGTTGCCTTTTCGATTAACACCGAAGTAGCCAGCTCCCCAATTTTCGATCCCGTAGGTCTCGATCGTCTGTTCGATTATTGAACTCAATTAGTTACCCCAAAATTTCTACCGTTGTTGAATCGTACCGGGCGAATAATTTGCACGGCATAAAAACTCAAAGTTTATAAAAAAAAGTGAAAAAAACAAACAAGCAGTTTAATTGGGGCCTTGAGGCCGGGTGGCTGGGGTATCGTCGTGGCATACCTGTTGCACATGAATAGGCCGGAGATCGGCTCGTGCCGACGCCGGAAGTAAGGTTTATCGGCGATCGAGACAGGTTTTCCACGGTGCCACCGATATGGAATCGGTCAAACTGGCAAAAAGTGGTGGCAAAAAATGTCACTTCGATTGGAATACTAAACTAAGACCATGAAAAATAAGGCCCAAGCAGGTTTCTCGCTCATTGAGCTTCTAATCGTTGTCGTGATCATAGGCGTAGTTGCGGCTATGGCAGTGCCTAATTTGCAGAAGGGACTTCGTGCCGCGGAGAACGGGACCACATTTGCCACGATGAGGACGATCGCCTCATCGCAAGCGGGGTTCTTTTCACAAAAGAACCGCTTTGCAAGGATCACGGAATTAAATACGGTGCTTCACGAGATCATCGGAACAAATGCCGGCGACAAGGTTATTCGGGGCGAATATGTGTTTGAAATGAACCCGGCGACGCCTACTGACGCCGAGCTTCGAAACGAATATTCGATCACCGCAACGCGCACCGCGGATTCGATTGTTTACAAATACGAGTTGACGCAAACTGGCGAGATCACTCAGATTCTTCCGTAGCGTCTTTTGTATCGCATTAATAAGCCCGAAATTCGATCTGACCAGTGGACCTATTAAAATGACCGTTTTTGAAGACCTCATTGAAGAATTAAAAGAGGAAAACCTGTTGGAGTCGACTGTGATCGACCCCTCCGGCAAACTCGAAAAGAAAGAAGTATCTTCGGATCGGGATATTCCACACTTTGAAAAGCGTGTTGGTTCACGCGAATTTTTCAGCAAACGGGCGGAGGACGAGGTTGCAAGTCTTCAGATGGTCCAGCATGTTCTTATGGGTGTTGAGCGGGAGCATATGAAGACCGTCTCGCTCCCGTTCAACGATCTGAAGGTCAAAAAGGCCCTGCACGTATTTCTGCAGGAATCGGAAGAACCGAACACTGAATCGGCCAAAGAAGCAGAATTCGACCTAATGAACCAAACGCAGGATTGGTTCGCGTCTCTTGCCGACCGGGACAAGGGTATATCGGTCGCCAACATTCGGAGGTTTTGCGAGAACTCGCGCCCCGTGCTAAGTTCGCAAGCTTTAATCGCCCTAGCGCGGTTTTACCGAAATGCTCCGTTCACCGAGGATGTTCGAAGTAAGTTTGATTTCGTGATAACGCGGCTCTTCTCCAAAGATCTGGGAGAGGGGAAGCGGCGGCTTCTTTTTGAAAGAAAGGACGCTATCGGCCATTTGAAGACGCTTTATGAAAATTGGTCGAGTGTCGAGATCTTTGCAGGAGCGGAACATAGCTCGGATATTCAACAGGCCATAAAACGGTTTGACGAGGCGGTGAATGTGGCCGACAGTGCAGATAAGCTCGATCGGCTTTTATCATCCGGCATATTCGAAAGCATGCGCGATTTCAAAGAGGAATTGGGCGAGATGTTTTTTTCGCCCGAGGTCGCCGCAGCCGCGATGAATTGCAACACTCGCCTCGGAAATCGGTTCGTCGAGTTGGTTGCCGAAACCCGGTCGCAAGCAGATATTTACGCAATTGAAGAACGCTACGGGACGAATATTGATGAGGTGGTCTCATATATTACCGGCAAGTCGGTGGATCTCGAAAACCTCGTCGGCAGCCGGGTCCGTGCGGACTCCCCCGGCGGTTACGGCCGGAATACCCGAGAAGCGACTCGGCCCGAGTCCAAGAAGTCGGCAACCGGTTCACG
>DATHVL010000013.1:0-4281 GCA_035461325.1 Pyrinomonadaceae bacterium | reverse complement strand
AAAGGCGTATTTCACGATCCGAGTCGATGCCTTTTCGGTGATGATCTTCAGGCTCTCGACAACGCCGGGGATGACGATATGTTCCAAGCCGGAATAGAGCCCCTCGGTGTTTTCCCTGACGATCACGAGATCGAGTTCCGGATAACGGCAGGGAACGTTCGGCAATGCCTTCACCGGACGCACGTTCGCGTAAAGGTCAAGAGCCTTTCTAAGCCCGACATTGACCGAGGTGAACCCTTTGCCGATCGGTGTCATTATGGGCCCCTTTAACGCGACCTTGTTCCTGCGGATCGACTCTATCGAATTTTCCGGCAGCGTCTCGCCGTACTTTTCCAGCGCCTGCGCGCCCAGTATGTGTGTCTCCCACGCGATATCTACGCCGGTTGCGTCCAGAACGCTCACCGTCGCAGCCGTGATCTCAGGTCCGATGCCGTCGCCCGGAATTAATGTAATAGTGTGCTTTGCCATGATAATAGTCTCGCTTTCGAATTAAATATTGTAACCCTACGCCCGGATATTATAAACCGTTGTCTGTGTTCACTTAGAATGCAGGTTTCTAGGCACTATACTTATTGAAGATCGTAGAACGATCTCCTTATGAGTATCTTGATCATCGGGGCCGGGGTCATCGGGTTGAGCATCGCCCGTGAGCTGCACCGCCGTGGGGCGGGGCCGATCACGATCATCGATGCCGGGCACGAGCGCATCGGCGGAGCGTCGTGGGCCGCGGCAGGAATGCTCGGGCCTCACGCCGAGAATGTTACTGCGGGAGTGTTTTACGACGACTGCTGCAAGTCGAATGAACTCTACACGACCTTCGCGGAAGATCTTCAAGAAGAGACCGGGATCGATATCGAATTAGATCGCTGCGGCTCTACTTTCTTGGCGTTTAGCGACTCGGAGGCAGCGGAACTCGAAGGTCGCCATCACCAAATGCTCGCACTTGGAGCACGATGCACGGTTCTTCAACAACACGAACTTCAGGTCCGCGAACCGCTCATCTCCCTCCACGCGGTATTAGGACTCCACTTTCCCGACGAAGGCTGTGTGGACAACCGTAGATTGATGACCGCTCTTAGGCGGTATGCTGAGATAAACAAGATCGCGATAGTAAACGAGGTCGCCGAAGAGGTGACCTACGTTAACGGCGAAACGCGCGTTCGAGCCGCGGATGGTTCGGCACATTCAGCACAACATACAATTCTTGCAACGGGTGCGTGGTCGTCGCTCATCAAAATTCGAGGGCTACACGGCAATGTTCCCGTTAAACCGATCCGTGGACAGATGATCTCATGGGCAGGCGCGCGTGTGTTGCACCACATTGTTTACAGCTCGCGAGGATATCTGGTTCCCCGCCGGGGCGGCAGGGTGCTCGCCGGGGCCACCGTCGAAGATGTCGGCTTCGATTCAAATTTGTCGCCGACAGCCGCAAAAGAACTGTCCGATGCTGCGGCTGAGATGTTCCCTTGCCTGGGCGAGGTCGAGATCGACGATCATTGGGCCGGTTTGCGGCCTTGTTCGCCCGACGCCATGCCGATCATCGGCGCTATCGACGGCTTTCCCGGGCTTTGGGTGGCGACGGCGCATTTCAGAAATGGTATTCTGCTCGCACCGAACACGGCCGAATTGATCGCGGATGCCGTACTTCTAGGCAGGGACGACTTGCCTGCGGCCTATTCGCCGAAGCGCTTTTTCGGAGCCGCGATGAACGCATAGATACTTTTCTATGAAGTTTTTTACCCTATTATTTATCTCACTCTTCGCGTTGACCGCGGCCGGCCAATCAGGCCGCACCCCCGAACCGGACAGGTTATCGGCTGAGGCCGCCGACCCGCGACCGGTCAAAGTTCTTTTCGACGAAGCGAACGCGTACACGCGCACAAAGTTTCAAGAGTTCGAGGAAAAGAAGGTCAAGTTCAGCGACGAGCTCCGACTTCAAACCGTCCGTGAACAAAAACAGCTCGCGGCTAAGTACGCGGCGGTCGCGGAGGCTCGCACCGATCTAAGTGCCGACGACATTTACTACCGCGGCCTTCTCCACTGGATCGCTGAAAATTATGACGGCACCGCTTCAAACCTATCGGCCTATGCGGGCCGCGCCGACGCCGCCCCCGACCGCGCCCAAACGGCACTTTCCATCGCCGTCATCGCCAACGCAAAGCTCAAGCAAATGGACGCTGCTGTCGATCAGATCGCAAAATACGACGCCGGCGAGCCGGTAAAGCTTTCTGAGGTAGCGCGAATGAACAGCGAGGTGGCCAAGGCATACATTTCGCTTCGGGAACTTGAGAAGGCAGTGCCGCATGCGGCTCGCTCATACCGAGCATCAAAGGCTCTCCTCACCGAACCCGATTCGCGAGTTCGTGCACTTGACGAACTGCTCGATTCCGGGATGTTACTATTCGAATCGAACCGCGACCTTGGGCGCGTCAAAGAGGCAGACGAAGCTCTCATTGATATGCGAGCTGCAGCTGCGAGCTTTGCTTCCTCCGTTTTCTTTTATTATTCGGCCGACAAGCTGATAATGCATATGCTCGAGACCGGCCGCCGCGACGAGGCATTCAAGGCCTACGACGACTCTCTCGCCCGTGCCGCCGCCGAGTTCAAACTCAAAGCTCACGCCGACGACGCGATCCGTCGCCTGAAGGCCCGCGAAAAGCACTACCGCATCATCGGCATGCCCGCCTTCGATTTCGTCGGCATCGACAACTGGTTTGCCGGCAAGCCTCAAACTATGGACGGCCTCAAGGGCAAGGTTGTCTTGCTCGATTTCTGGGCTACCTGGTGCGCCCCGTGCTTCGAGGCCTTTCCGCATCTCGCCGAATGGCACCGTGATTTCAGCGATAAGGGACTCGTCATTCTAGGGATGACCCGATACTACGGCCGTGCCGAGGGCTTTGATGTTGACCCGCCCGCGGAGATCGCATTTCTTAGACGATTTCGCGAAAAACATGATCTGCCCTACGAGATCGCTGTTGCCGATGATCAGCAGTTCCAGCTTCGCTACGGTGCGACGGCCCTGCCGACGGCCGTGCTCATCGACCGCAAAGGCATGATCCGTTATATCGAAGCCGGCAGCAGCCCCTCGCGTCTTGAAGAAATGCGGGCTATGATGCTAAAACTACTGGCCGAGGATTAACCCCCGATGGCAAAAAACGCTGCAAAGCAAAAGGCCGACAAAACTCAGAGCTTCTATGACCGCATCGCAGACGTTCACAACGTCGCGCTCAAGCTCAACGGCTATCGGCAATCGGTCGCAAAATACCTGCGTTCCCTGGACCTTCCTCTCACTGACAAGTCATACGTTCTCGACGCCGGCAGCGGCACCGGCATTGTCACTTTGGGTTTTGCCGACGCCCGCATCCCTTATCGAAAGATCGTCTCCTTCGACCTCTCGCACAAATCGCTCAGCATCGCCCGAACCGAGTTTCGCGGAAAGAAAGGCGTCGCGCCCCATCGCAGCGGCCTCGTTCAGGGGAACGTCCTTGATCTGCCCTTCGCCGACGGCACTTTCGACCTCGTGCTCACATGCGGCGTTCTCGAGTACGTCGATCTTGAACAGGGCCTCGCTGAAATGTCTCGGGTCCTCAGCCCTAAAGGCAAACTGGTTTTTATCCCCGTCAAACCCTCTATCGTCGGCTCGATGCTCGAGTTCCTTTACAAGTTCCGCATCCACCCGCTCGAAAGCGTTCGCCGGATCTCGAGCCAGTATTTCAACATCGTCGGTAATCATGAGTTTCCTCTCAACGAGCCCATCGGTTGGTCCAAGACCGTTTTCCTGCTTGAAAAAAAATAGAGTGTACCGCCATCACACCTGCGACATTCTTGCCTCAGAACGGCTTTCCGCTTAAACTTCACAATTAATTACTGAAAGTTCACTTTAATAACGATGAAATTCTATAAGAATGTATTAGAACTCGTCGGCAATACGCCGCTTGTTCGTATTAATTCACTTACCAAAGAGCACAACATCAAAGCTCAGATCTACGCAAAAATGGAAAGCCTCAACCCCGGCTATTCCGTTAAGGACCGCATCGGCGTGTCGATGATCGATTGGGCTGAGGAGAATGGCGCCCTTAAACCCGGCGGTACCGTTATCGAGGCGACATCGGGTAATACCGGCATCGGGATGGCATTGGTGGCCGCCGTCCGCGGCTACAAAGCGATCTTTGTACTTACCGAAAAGGTCTCGGTCGAGAAGATGCGTTACCTAAAGGCGCTCGGTGCGGACATCATCGTATGTCCGGCGGCCGCAAAGCCGGGGACGCCGGACCACTATGT
>DATHVL010000012.1:0-1703 GCA_035461325.1 Pyrinomonadaceae bacterium | reverse complement strand
AGGCGAACGACCGGAACTGATGGTGGACGCGATATTCGGGACGGGGCTGACGAAGCCCTTGGCCGGCGTCCATGAAGAAGCGGTGCAGTGGGTGAACGAGCTTTTGGAACCGAGACCGAAGGTAGTGTCGGTCGATCTGCCGTCCGGGCTGGATGCGGACCGGGCGAATCTGATCGGCGAGGCGGTCAAGGCTGACAGAACGGTGACGTTTACGGCCCCGAAAGCCGCTAATATTTTGCCGCCGGCGGGGCGTAACAATGGAAAAGTGACCGTTGCGAATATCGGTTCGCCGGAGGAGTTAATTGCAGAACAGCCTTCGCAGCTCTATCTGGCAGAGAGGGCCGATGCGGCTGATTGGTTAGGGAAATCGAGATTTTCGGACGATTCGTACAAAAACAAACGCGGGCATGTGCTGATCGTTGCGGGGTCGGAGAACTACTCGGGGGCGGCGGTGCTTTGCGGGAATGCGGCGATTCGCTCGGGTGTGGGCCTGGTGACGGTCGCAACGCCGCGGTCGTCGAAGGATTCGATCGCCGCCAGGGTGCTGCCGGAGGTGATGGTACGGCCGCTGGCGGAGACCGACGGCGGAGCTGTTGCGGCGGAAGCAATAGACGCGGTTGAGGGGTTTCTAAAGAACGTTGATGCGATCGCTATAGGGAGCGGCCTGTCTGCGGGCAGCGATTCGACGGCTGAATTTGTGAGGCATTTTGTTGAAAACCGCCAAATGCCCACGATCCTTGACGCAGATGCGCTGACGTTGATGTCGCCCTTCAAGAAACGTTCGGAATCGGAGCATCCTTTGATAGTCACACCCCATGAGGGTGAATTCCTGAGGATGCTGGGAACGGATGATAAAGGAGCGGTTAAGGATCGGGTCGCGGCGGTGCGGGAGTTTTCGCAAAGGCACAATGTGATACTTGTTTTAAAAGGCGAGCGGGTGCTGATCGGCGAGCCGGGCGGACAGGTTGTGGTGAATCCGACAGGGAAGTCGGGCCTCGGCAAGGCGGGGAACGGCGATACGCTGATGGGGCTGCTTGCCGGGTTTGTCGCTCAGGCAGCGAAGATGGGCATCGATGTTTTCGAGACGGTCACGGCGGCCGTTTATATCGCAGGGCTCGCTGGCGATGGAGCGGAGAACAAATACGGGAAGCGGGTGATGACGGCGTCGGATGTTCGGGAATGTCTGACGGAGGTTTTTGCTGAGCTCGAGAGCGGGAAGTAGCATTTGCACGGACTAGAAACACAACTTGAGGGCACGCACGAGTGCGGATCGCCGGAGGACACATATGCGTTGGGGATGCAGCTCGGGCAGCGTTTGCGAGCGCTTGACGCGGTGCTGCTGCACGGTGGTTTAGGAGCCGGTAAAACTCTGTTAACAAAGGGGATACTGGATGCACTCGGGTTCGATCCGGACGAAGTTGCGAGCCCTAGTTTTGCGTTAGTCAATCTCTATAAAATGGAAGATGTTGACGTCTACCATATCGACCTCTGGCGGATCGACGACGGGTCGGACGCGGCATTGGGCGTGGGGCTCGGCGATATCGTGGAGCAGCCGAATGCCATCGTGATAATCGAATGGGCAGAGCGGCTTGGGCGATACAATTTCTCCGGGCAGATTTGGGATGTCACGATCGCAGGGGACGGCGACGACGCTCGCAAGATAGATATACGGCTTAATGCTTCGCTATTGGAGGCCGATGCGC
>DATHVL010000011.1:0-8634 GCA_035461325.1 Pyrinomonadaceae bacterium | reverse complement strand
ATGCGTGCCGAAGAGGACATCAAGGACAAGAAGGAAGAGATCACGCGTACCGGTAAAAAGATCACCAAATCTGCACTTTCCGATCTTCGCCGCATGGGCAAGGAACGCGTCGAGGTCGCCGTTGCTGATATGGAGGGTGCGTTTGCCCTCAATGATGTGGTCAACACCGAGACCGGTGAGGTGATCATCGAATCGAACACCGAGATCTCTGCCGCAAAGCTGCAGCAGATCATCGAGGAAGGCGTCGAGAGCTTTGAGGTCTTTTTCCCGAAGACGGACGTCATCGGCGAGATCATCTCGAACACCATTCGCAAGGACGCCATCGGCAAACCGGTCGACGCACTGCTCGAGATCTATCGAAAGATGCGGCCCGGCGACCCGCCGACCGTACCGACTGCCTATCACCTTCTTGAGGGGATGTTCTTCGACACGCGCCGCTTTGACCTTTCGAGGGTCGGCCGCCTGAAGTTCAACATCAAGATGGGCCGTCCTGAAAAGGACAAGATCAACGATCCGCTGCTGGAGGCGAGCGATTTTATCGAGGTCGTCAACTATCTGCTGAGGATGAAGCGCGACAGCGAACATTACTCGGCGGATGACATTGACCATCTGGGCAACCGCCGCGTCCGTGCAGTCGGCGAACTGCTCGAGAATCAGTTCCGCATCGGACTCGAACGCATGGAGCGGGCGATCAAGGAGAAGATGTCCATTCAGCAGGACATGTTCACCACGATGCCCCGCGATCTGGTCAACGCGAAACCGGTGACGGCTGCCGTCCGTGAATTCTTTGGTTCGTCGCAGCTGTCGCAGTTCATGGACCAGACGAACCCGCTGTCCGAGATAACGCACAAGCGTCGGCTTTCGGCCCTCGGGCCGGGCGGCCTTTCGCGCGAGCGTGCCGGGTTTGAGGTCCGCGACGTTCACACGACGCACTACGGCCGAATCTGTCCCATCGAGACGCCTGAAGGCCCGAACATCGGACTGATCTCGTCGCTCTCGTGCTTTGCACGGATCAACGAATTCGGCTTTATCGAATCGCCTTACCGGCGGGTCCTCGACGGCCGCGTGATCGAATACGTCAAGATGCAAAACGGCGGCGACACCGGATTTAAGCCGCACGAGCACGTGCCGCTAGAAGATGTCGAAAAAGCCAACCGCAAGGTCGCAAAAAGCGGCGGACAAGAGGCAGAGTTCGAGCCGTATCCGTTCTATCTCACTGCGTGGGAAGAAGATAAGTGGATCATCGGACAGGCAAACATCGAGCTTGATCCCAAAGGGAATCTGGTAAACGAGCGCAACGCCGCGCGTCACCGCGGTGAGTTCATCACAGCCGACCGTGCGGACATCCAGTATATGGACGTTTCACCGAAGCAGCTCGTTTCGGTGGCCGCATCGCTAATTCCGTTCCTCGAAAACGACGACGCGAACCGTGCCCTTATGGGTTCGAACATGCAGCGTCAGTCGGTGCCGCTTCTCCGGGCCGAATCGCCCTACGTCGGGACCGGTATGGAAAGGATCGCGGCTCGCGACTCCGGTGCGGTCGTCATCGCGAAGCGAAACGGCGTTGTCGATTTCGTCGATTCGGAACGCATCATCGTCAAAGCAGATCACCGCGTTGACGGCACCATCTCTCGCGAGGTGACGGCCGACATCTATTCGTTGGTCAAGTTCAAGCGTTCGAACCAGAACACTTGTATAAACCAGCGGCCGATCGTTCAGGTCGGCGAACGCGTTCGCAAGGGCCAGGTGATCGCCGACGGGCCGTGTACCGACCGCGGCGAACTCGCTTTGGGCCGAAACATCCTGGTGGCATTTATGCCCTGGCGCGGCTACAACTTTGAGGACGCGATCCTGGTATCTGAACGCCTCGTCAGGGACGACTTCTATACGTCGATCCATATTGAGGAACTCGAGATCGAGGCCCGGGATACAAAGCTGGGACCGGAAGAGATCACCCGGGACATCCCGAATATCGGTGAGAATATGCTCCGGGATCTCGATGAGTCGGGCATCATCCGAATCGGTGCTCAAGTCAAGCCCGGTTCGATCCTCGTCGGCAAGGTAACGCCCAAGGGCGAGACCCAGTTGACAGCGGAAGAGAAACTGCTCCGTGCCATTTTTGGCGAAAAGGCCGGTGATGTTAAGGACGCGTCGCTCACATGCCCTCCGGGCATCGACGGCACGGTCGTTGACGTTCAGGTCTTTACCCGCAAGGGGCAGGATAAGGATGAGCGCTCGCTCGATATCGAATCAATGGAAGAGGCCGGCCTACGCCGTGACCTTGAGGACGAGATCCGCATCCTTCAGGAACAGCGTGACCAGCGCATCTATGAACTTTTCGAAGGCCGCAAGCTGACGAAAGACCTGACGGAGGGCAAAGAGGTCCGAGTTAAAAAGGGCACCACGCTCGACCGCGAAACTCTGAAAGAGCTGCCGCTCAAGCTGATCAAAAATATCGAGGTCGCCTCGGGCAACATCGACGTCGTCGGCGAGGTCAAGGAGTACGAACAGCGAACGGAACGCCAGATCAGCATCCTCTCGGATATATACGACGAGAAGATCACCAAGCTGAAACAGGGCGACGAGCTGCCTCCGGGCGTTATCAAGATGGTCAAGGTCTTCGTGGCGATGAAGCGTAAGCTTTCAGTCGGCGACAAGATGGCCGGCCGTCACGGGAACAAGGGCGTCATCGCCCGCATCCTGCCTGAGGAGGATATGCCTTACCTGCCGGACGGAACTCCGGTCGAGATCGTTCTCAACCCGCTCGGCGTGCCCTCGCGTATGAACGTCGGCCAGATACTTGAAACGCATCTCGGCTGGGCCGCACGCGTTCTCGGGCTGCACTTCGCGACACCCGTCTTCGACGGTGCCAGCGAGGCCGAGATCAAGGAATACATCGGCCAGGCAAATGAGCGGTTCGACGAACTCGACCTGCCGAATTCGGTTGGTCCATCGGGCAAGACTCGACTTTATGACGGGCTCACGGGTGAGCAGTTCGAGCAGAAAGTGACCGTCGGTTACATCTATATGCTCAAGCTTTCTCACCTGGTGGACGACAAGATACACGCACGGTCCATCGGCCCGTACTCGCTTATCACCCAGCAGCCGCTTGGCGGTAAGGCACAGTTCGGCGGACAGCGGTTCGGTGAGATGGAGGTCTGGGCACTAGAGGCATACGGTGCCGCCCATATCCTGCAGGAACTGCTGACCTGTAAGAGCGATGACGTCGCCGGCCGTTCGAAGATCTATGAAACGATCGTCAAGGGCGTTTCGAACTTTGAGCCCGGCATTCCGGAATCGTTCAACGTTCTGGTCCGCGAGCTGCAGTCGCTTTGTCTCGACGTCGAACTTATCCAGGAGGATGAGATCGATCCGGACAAGGTCGTCGCCGGCGTTGATGCATTGGTTGGGGTTGATTAATAACAGTCAAGAAAGTCTGGAAAGTCCAGGAAGTCTCGGAAGTGCCGAATGACTTCCTAGACTTCCCGGACCGGCCAGACTTCCTAGACTAACGGAGTAAACATGTTTCGATTTAATAACGAAAACAAAACGCAGCTGACCACGAACTACGAGGCGATCCGCATCTCGCTGGCATCGCCCGAAAAGATCCGGTCGTGGTCGCACGGTGAGGTCACCAAGCCTGAGACGATCAACTACCGGACCTTTAAGCCCGAGCGCGACGGACTTTTCTGTGCCCGCATCTTCGGGCCGGTCTCTGACTGGGAGTGTCTCTGCGGTAAATACAAGCGGATGAAACACCGCGGCGTCATCTGTGACAAGTGCGGCGTCGAAGTGACACAGAGCAAGGTCCGCCGTGAGCGACTCGGCCATATCGAGCTTGCCTCGCCCTGTTCGCACGTATGGTTCTTTAAGGGCCTGCCGTCGCGAATCGGCCACCTTTTGGACATCACACTCCGCGATCTTGAAAAGATCCTCTACTTCGAGACCTATATCGTTATCGATCCGGGTGATATCCCTGATCTGAAGGAAAAAGACCTTCTTACCGATGAGCGCTATCGCGAACTGATGCGCGAGTTCCCGAACCAATTCGTCGCCAAAATGGGCGCCGAGGCGATCAAGGACCTGCTCATGAAGATCAACATCGACGAACTGGTTGAGGATCTTCGCGTGCGGATGCGGGAGGAGACCTCGCAGCAGAAAAAGCTGAAGTTCTCAAAGCGTCTCAAGGTCGCAAATTCGTTCCAGCGTTCGGGCAATAATCCGGAGTGGATGATCCTGGACGTTATCCCGGTCATCCCGCCGGAGCTTCGCCCATTGGTGCCGCTCGACGGCGGACGGTTTGCGACGTCGGATCTTAACGACCTCTATCGACGCGTCATCAACCGCAACAACCGGTTGAAAAAGCTGATGGAGCTTCGCGCTCCCGAAGTCATCGTCCGCAACGAAAAGCGGATGCTGCAGGAGGCCGTCGACGCTCTGTTCGATAATGGCCGCCGCGGCCGCGTACTTCGCGGTGCGAACAATCGCCCGCTGAAATCTCTTTCGGGCACGCTCAAGGGCAAACAGGGCCGGTTCCGTCAGAACTTGCTCGGCAAGCGTGTGGACTACTCCGGACGTTCGGTCATCGTTATCGGCCCGGAACTCAAGCTCCACCAGTGCGGTCTGCCGAAGAAGATGGCGCTCGAGCTTTTCAAGCCGTTCATCTATAACAAGCTTGAAAAAGATCAGCACGCGGCCACCATCAAACAGGCCCGTGAAATGGTCGAGCATCAGGAACCGATCGTTTGGGACATCCTCGAAGATGTGATCCGCGAGCATCCGGTCCTGCTCAACCGTGCACCGACGCTTCACCGCCTCGGCATTCAGGCTTTTGAGCCGGTGCTGGTCGAGGGCAAGGCGATCAAGATCCATCCGCTCGTCTGTACGGCGTTCAACGCCGACTTTGACGGCGACCAGATGGCAGTTCACATCCCGCTTTCGGCCGAGGCGCAGATCGAGGCAAGCGTGCTTATGCTCGCTTCGAACAACCTGCTTTCGCCGGCCAGCGGCCAGCCCATTACCGTTCCTTCGCAGGATATCGTCCTGGGGTGTTATTACCTGACGCTCGGACGCGATGAGATGAAGGGCGACGGTAAGGCATTCAACTCGGTAGACGATGTGCTGCTTGCTCTGGATGCGGGTGCGATCGAAACGCAGACGAAGATAAAGCTTCGATGGAAGGGCGATCTCATCGACCTGACCACCGAGCACAACCCACAGGATGTAATTCGTGCGAACATCCGCACAAATGTGGACAGGCTGATCGATACGACTGCCGGGCGCGTGATTCTGAATGAAAGACTGACCCGCGACGGACTGCCGTACGTTAACGGAACGCTTAGGAAGAAGGGACTGGGATCGCTTGTCAGCTTTTGTCACCTTAAGCTCGGCCGAGAACATACGGTTGCACTTCTCGATGACCTGAAGACGATGGGCTTCCTCTATGCGACGAAGTCCGGCATGTCTATCGGCATCGACGACATGGTCACGCCCGCAAGTAAGAAGGGGATCATCGAAGATGCCCGCAAAGAGGTCGACAAGCTGCAGAAGCAGTACGAAGAGGCGACCATGACCAACATGGAGCGCGAAAACAAGGTGACGGCCATCTGGTCAGATGTTACCGACCGTGTCGCAAAGGAAATGTTCCTGGCGATGCACGCCCGTGAAGACGAGCGAAAGGAACTCAACCCGATCCTCGTCATGGCCGACTCCGGTGCTCGTGGATCGGACGCTCAGATCCGGCAGCTTGCCGGTATGCGCGGCCTGATGGCAAAGCCTTCGGGCGAGATCATCGAGACGCCGATCGTCGCGAACTTCCGCGAGGGGCTCAACGTGCTGCAGTACTTTATTTCGACGCACGGCGCCCGGAAGGGCCTTGCCGATACGGCACTCAAAACGGCGGACTCGGGTTATCTGACCCGCCGTCTGGTAGACGTCGCACAGGACGTTATCGTCTCCGAAGAGGATTGCGGTACGCTCCGCGGCGTTTGGGCAGAGGCAATCATCCGCAACGGGGAAGAGGTCGAATCGCTTCGTGACCGCATCGTCGGCTGCACATCGCTTGACGACATCGTCGATCCGGTGGACGGCACGGCTATCGTCACGGCGAACGTCGAGATCGATGAAGATCTTGCCGCCGCCGTTCAGCTTTCCGGATTGCAGAAGGTCCGCATCCGTTCGGCACTTACGTGTGAGAGCCGACGCGGCATCTGTGTAAAGTGCTACGGCCGCAACCTCGCGACCGGCAACACGGTCGAGATCGGCGAGGCTGTCGGCGTTATCGCCGCTCAGTCCATCGGCGAACCCGGCACGCAGCTCACGATGCGTACGTTCCACGTCGGCGGAACGGCTCGGCTCGAACAGGAGACAAAACACGAAGCCGCAATGGACGGCACCGTGAAGTTTGTCGATGAGTGGAAGCTGATCAAGAACCGCAAGGGCGAGATGATCTCGATGCGGCGGCAGCCCTCCGAGCTCGGACTTATGGATGAGCGCGGACGCGAGGTCGCACGCTATCGCATTGTTTATGGTGCCCAACTGCACGTCAAGGACGGCCAGAAGGTGAAGGAAGATCACGTGCTCGCGACGTGGGACCCCTTTACGTTCGCTATCCTGACCGAAGTCGCCGGTACGGTGAAGTTCCAGGACCTCAAAGAGGGCAAGACGGTAGAGCAGGACATCGATAAGGTGACCGGCCAGATCCGGCTTGTAGTTAAGGACTCTGACGAAAAGAATCAGCCGCGTCTTGAGATCCGCAAGGGCAATAAGGTCCAGAAGACCTATCAGATGCCGCTGCGGGCGAATCTTCAGGTGGTTGACGCTCAAGAGGTAGAGGCCGGTGACGTCATTGCCAAGATCCCGCGTGAGACCACGAAAACGAAGGATATCGTCGGCGGCCTGCCGCGTGTCGTCGAGCTTTTCGAAGCCCGCCGGCCCGGCGAAACGGCCGTGATGTCCGAGATCGACGGAACGGTCACTCTCGGGACGATCTCAAAGGGTAAACGTAAGATCATCATCACCGGCGAGGACGGTGCCGAGAGGGAATACGACATTCCGCGCGGTACGCACATCAACGTGCAGGACGGCGACCATGTGAAGGCGGGTGAACCGCTGATGGACGGGCCGCTCAACCCGCACGATATCCTTCGCGTACTTGGCCCCGAGGCGCTGCAGAACTACTTGGTCAGTGAGATCCAGGAGGTTTATCGCCTGCAGGGTGTGAACATCAACGACAAGCATATCGAAGTGATCGTTCGTCAGATGCTCCGCTGGGTCAAGATCAAAGAGGTGGGTGACACCGAATTCCTTATGGAGGAACAGGTGGACCGCTTCCGTTACGAAGACGAGAACCGCCGTGTCTCTGAAGAAGGCGGAAAGACCTCTGTCGGCGAGCCGTTGCTGCTCGGTATTACGAAGGCGTCGCTTTCGACCGACTCGTTCATCTCGGCAGCCAGCTTCCAGGAGACGACTCGCGTGCTTACCGAGGCGGCAATCTCGGGCCGTGTGGACTACCTCCGCGGGCTGAAGGAAAACGTCATCATGGGACGCCTGATCCCGGCGGGAACCGGTATGAAATATTACCGCAACGTCAGGATCGCACCCGATGCCACGGAAAACCGCAAGGTCGAGGATGAATTCGACGAGCTCGAGAACATTCGCGGCGGCCTGGACCTTCCCGTCCTGGGAGGCGTTCCCGGAGTCGAGGATGCCGACATCGACGATGAAATCATCGAAGACGATGACGATTCACTAGACCTTGACGATGCAGATCTCGAGGTTCCGGTGGACGATGATGAGGACGAGATCTAGAAATTCGAGATAGGACCGCTCTCATTGAACGGAAAAAAAATGAAGCCCCGGCCGGTTTGGTCGGGGCTTTTTTGCGCATTATTGACCGTCTCCTGCAAGTGAACTTCGCTTGGCGCGTTCCTAATCGAATGTCCGAACAAATGAGGCGAGAATATGAAAAACGAGATATACAGATTCGCAGCACTCGGCGGCCTGCTGATCCTGCTCGGCGCCGCACTCTACATTTACCGGCCCGTTGAGAACCGTTTAACGAGGGTCGCGGTGCTTGGTGACGCTGAAACCGCGGTTGAACCGGACACGGCTATCATTACCCTTTCGGTCGTTACCGAAGCTAAACAAGCTCTGGCCGCACAACAGGAGAATGCACGGAGGTCCGAGGCGGTTGGAAAGGCCGTCGAGGAGGCGATCGCCGGTGCACAGGCGGAGATCAAGACCGGCAATTACACGTTGTCGCCGCAGAGGGATTATTATTCTGACATTCCTAAGATCAAGGCCTATTCTGCCCGCAACACGATAACGGTTTCGATAGGGGCTCTCGACAAGGTCGGGGCAGTGATCGACGCCGCGACGGCAGCCGGGGCGAACAGCGTCGAGGGGATAGAGTTTGCAGTGGCGGGGGACGGGCCGGGACAAGGGAGTGCCGTTGCCGCGGCCACCGATCGGGCCATGGGAAAGGCTGAAGCCGTCGCCGCTTCGCTCGGCGGGCGGATCGTTCGCGTCGTTCAATCGACCGAAGGCGGCATCGATCCCGCGCATATTGAGGTGTCATATGAGGCGAAGAGCTCTTATAATACCGCCGCCAAACTTCCGATGACCCCGGTCCGT
>DATHVL010000010.1:0-11158 GCA_035461325.1 Pyrinomonadaceae bacterium | reverse complement strand
GGGTAACGGCAGCCTTAACCCCTACGCGGCTGCTCCCTGGGTGATCGGCGTAGGCGCCACATCAGCTAACGGCAGCCTCGCAGGCTTTTCATCCCGTTCCGGGTTCGGGTCGCCGCTTCGGCCTTCCTTGGTAGCTCCGGGCGTCAATATTGCAAGCCTTCGAACCGTTGGGACGGTAACGGGAGCAACGGGTGTCGTCGCCGCCGACAGCGAACGCCTGAGCCTGACGGAGTTGCCCTACTACACCACCGCCAGCGGTACGTCATTCTCCGCACCGCAGGTAGCCGGCGCGGTTGCGATGATGCTTGAGGCAGACCCTTCGCTCAGCCCGGCGGAGATAAAAGACATCCTTATGCGCACGGCTACTCCTATGCCTAAATATTTCGCGCACGAGGCCGGCGCGGGGATGCTCAATACCCACGCCGCCGTCCTCGAAGCAAAGTTCCCGGAGCGGCGTATGGGCACTTTCAGAGCGACCGCAGGCGCGAATGCGATCCGGTATATCACGCAGCGGCTCGCAACATTCGAACAGATAATATCTCCCGGTACGGCCGGCTCTCACTCGGTTATGATCCCGCCAAATACGGTCCAGGCGAATTTCAGCGTCGTCTGGGGGCCGAGTGCCAACGACTTTGGATTAAAGGTCCTCACCCCCGCCGGAAATGTTGCCGGCGAATCAAATTACCTGAACTTGGCGGGTTTGCTCGGGCGCCGCGAACGCGTCGTGCTCCGTTCGCCTGCCGCCCAGGATTTTACGATTTCTACATCCCACACCGCGGGGGCAGGTACTTCGCAGGCGATCATCGGCGCTGTCGATATTACGCGTGCTGAGTACCCGCACCTTTTTGACCTTGCCGGTATCCCGGCCGAAACGCTCGATGCGGCCGAGCGAACAATGCTCACCGGAATAATGCTGCACCAGGGCCCGCTTTTCCGCCCGGGCCACGCCGTAAGCCGGCATGACTTTGCAGAGACGATGGTCCGTGCCGGCCTCTCTCCTCAGTACGTCGCGGCACATCCGATGTTTAGCGATGTTCAATCAAAATGGCAGCGGACAGCTATCGAGAGTGTACAATCCGCTACCGGCGGAGCACTGGTCTACGATGCATCGCCCGGGGGACAGTTCCGTCCAAACCACAATACCGCTCGTCTGATCGCCGCGGTCGCTTTCGTTCGCGCTGCCGGACTTGAAGCTCAAGCGGGCTCTGCGGTAATGCCGCTTTCAGTCACCGATGCCTCGTCCATCCCGCCCCAATGGCGCGGGCATGTCGCCGTCGCTCTCAGTCGCGGGTACCTTTCGCTTAAGGAAGGACGGTTTGAGCCCGGCTCGCCGCTCACCCGCGGTGACCTCGCCTTAGGATTGGTCGCCTTATTGGGCTTTTAATAACTGCTCGTCCTGATATAAACTTCAGAACGAGGCGGTTATGGATGTTTATTTCCTGATCTTTTCGCTTTTCTTTCCCCGCATTGTGCTCGTCGTCTATTTTCTACAGGGTTGGTACCCTGAGAACCTCGTTCCCCAATGGGCCGACATCCTGCTCGGCATTATCGCACCACGCATACTTATCCTGATCTATATTTATCAGAATATGGGCGTCGAAAATGTATGGTTCATCGCTCATTTAGTCGTGATGATCTTGGTGTATTTTGGCGGGAGTAGGGAGACGAACCGGCGTCGTCGCGCGGACTAGGGCACTGGTACTGCCGCTTGCCCGGCGGGACAGATCTGCAGATATCGGCAGCGCGAGCATTTTTCCGGCTCCGGTTCCGGGGCGTGATCACCGGCTCGGATACGCGCGATCAAGGACAAAGCTTCCTGCTCTATCTCTTGCAATTCGACAGCATCGAACTCCCGCACTTCGTTATGACGTAAATAGGCGAGTACTGCCCTCTTCTTTTGGAAAGCTTTTGCGTATGCCCAAAGCTGAAAGCGGTGGTGGCTTGCGTCGATCTCAGAATCGGTCTTGTAATCCAGAACGTAGTCCCGCCCCACACGGTCCGCTCCGCCTATCACCCGCATCCCGTCCATCTCAAAGGCGAAAGGCGCCTCTGAAAGCGTTTCGCCCTCACGAAACTCGGAATACACCCCATCGGTGGCGAAGTTCTCCGCTAGCCGAAGGGCCTCCGCCACCACCGGCGGGGTTGCCCCCAGATCCTCTTTACCAAGCGTCTCAAGATCGGTTATCCCAAGTTCGATCGCCCGGTGAGCGAGCGTTCCGATCTGCGCGGCGTTACTGCCGACGAAGCCGTTTGTCACGCCGGGATGCCCTTTGACGTAGCGGAATTCGAACTTCTTCGGACACGCCGAATATTCCGTCAATGCGCTGGCGGCCACGACCGAAACAGCCCTGGCGATCCCCACAGTGTCCAGGTGTGCCGGCTCCGGGAATATCGACCTCTCGCCGGGCGGCATCGGCCGCGCACGCACCGGGTCATACGGAACTTCAACCGGCTCAATACCCGCGGCTTCAAGCCCCTGCAGCATCAGCTTCCATGCCTCGCCTGAGCCTTTCGGCTCGTTCGCCGAGATGTAAACCCGGTCCCGCGCCCGCGTCACGGCTACATACATCAGTCGTCGGACCTCGTCCGTCTCGCGCTGGCTCACGCGATTATTCAAAAGTTTATACGCAGCTGATCTGCCTTTATCGCCCAGGTCCTCGTCTACAGCGAACGCGACGCCCAAGTGCCGGTCGACGATCAGCCGGTCAAATCCGCCGCTCGATTGCTCGTTGAGTGCCCCGACAAAAACCACAGGCCACTCCAGCCCCTTAGCACCGTGAATCGTCAGCAGTGAGACCGCATTGCCGGCCGTGAGCCACGGCCTCGGTTCATTTACATCCGCCCTCAATAGCTGTGTCAGGTGATAGGCCGCGTCAAACACCCCCGCCCTCCCCTGCCTTTCGAGCCGGCGAAGCAGGTCGGCCATCCCGCGAAGGTCGGCCTCGCGCCGTTCGCCGTGCGGCATATTGGCGATGATCGCCGCGTAACCCGTTCTCTCATCGGCAAGTCTGAGCAGTTGAGAGGCCGTCAGCTCACGCCGCTTTTCCAACAGCTCGGTCAGTACCTGCACCGGCGTCTCAAAACCCTCCTCGTCCCGGATAACGCTCCACCAGTGACGGCCGATTTCGGTATCAACCTTTTGGCCGGCGTCAAAGAGAGCGTTGTCACTGATCCCGAAAAACGGGCTGCGCAGTATGGCGACCAGTGGTATATCATCCGCCGGCTCGGCAAGGAACTGCAGCAGCGACGTAACGTCAAGCGCCTCTTGCGTATCGAGCAGATTTGCCCCGCCAAGCGCCACCGCCGATATTCCCCGCGACGCCAGCGTCTCGCCGATCTTATCGATCGAGTCCCACTTTCGCGTAAGCACGGCGATGTCCCCTAACTCGAGCTTGCGTACGTCACCCTGTTTTGTGAGGATCCGCGTCCCGCTCGACATCATCTCCTCAATTCGGTCGGCAATATCCTGCGCCTCGACATTTGAGGTTCGAACAAAACCTCCCTTCGGTGCATCACCAACATACGCCGCCCGAAAATATGGGAGCCCAGTCACGGCGTCGTCCGCTCGGTAAGCGGTCAGCGGCTTGGCGATAGGGCCGAGAACCGGCTCGAATACAGCATTAGTCAGCTCAACCAGCGGGCCATGCGTCCTGTACGTAATGTCCAGATCGACCTTTTCGCCCGCTTTCTCTTCTACGATCTTCCGACGAACGCGATCAAAGACCTCGACGTCCGCGCCCCGAAATCCGTAAATTGCCTGCTTGTCATCGCCGACGACCGTCAACCGGGCCCCGCCCGAAAGCAGCCAGACCAGCTCTTCCTGTATCGGGCTGGTGTCCTGAAACTCATCGACCAACAGGGCCTTCCACCGCTGCTCATAGTGTCGCAGGGCCGCCCCCGAAGGATGTTTTAGCGCCGCGACGGCATAGTGTTCCAGATCCGAAAAATCGAGAACGTTCTCTTTCAGCTTCTCCTCTCGCAGATATGCATCAGCCTGCTCAAACGCTGCACGAAGAACGTCGAGCTGACGATACATCTCGTCATCCGCATCGTTCGGCTCGCCGATCAACCGGTCTTCGAGTGCCTTGCATCTTATTTTTAACGGCTTCAGAAAGCCCCGCACCCATTCGATTCGCCCGTGCCAGTTTTTCTGGGAGCCGTAATCGGGCCGGGTGCGAGCAAACTTCGCCATGGCTTCGATGACTGCTTCGTCCGCGGCCGCCAGCATCTCGAGAGCACTGTTCATTGAAACGAACAGAGCATCTTCTGCGGTGGGGATCAGGCGTCGCAGCTCATCCGCCGCGGCGAACGTATTTTGCCATTCTGCGCACTCTCTAAGCTCCTTGAGGACCGCGGCATTGTTCTCGCGAATGCCTTCTACAGCTTCGGCGCGGCTGACCGCCAAGGCCTCACGCGAATTATGCGGCTCTTTCAAGAGCTGGATCACCGCCGACTCCATCCACCCAAAATCCACCTCGGCCCACAGGCTCTCGTCGATAGCGAGCAACGCTTCTTGCTGCCGTGTACCGAACCACATCGGTCCGCCCGTTTCGTCGAGAATGGTGAAATCCGGCGGGACGCCCGCCAAGTCATAAAAATCGCGGCAGATGCGAGCTGCCAAACCGTGGATCGTGCTTATCTGCGCCGCATCGACCTCGGCGATGGTCTTCGGATCGAGCTCTGCCTCGTTCAGCCTCCGTCGGATGCGGGCGCGAAGCTCATCCGCCGCCTTGATCGTAAATGTCACGGCAACGACCGAAAGCGGCGACATCCCTTGGTCGCGGACGTGAAACAGATACCGCTCTGCGAGCATGTGCGTCTTGCCCGTTCCGGCACCCGCCGTCACGGCAACGCTTTTCTCTGCAAAGGCCGCTCTTTCTTGTTCAGGATTCAGTCCCATCGTCCTCTGTCACGCGATCAAGCCTCGCACCCTTTCTGCAAAGGGCGACAAAATCACAGTAGGTGCAGGCATCGCGTTTATGATCGGGCGCCACCGGAAATCTGCCCGTCTCAAATGAATGCTTCAGGTGCTCTGCAAACTCTTCCAACGCTGTGTCGGGCTCCCTTACGCGGCTGATCAGCTTCGCTTTCCCGAGAGAAAAATATGCCCCTTCCAGGGCCTGCCGGCCCGGATAAAGCTTCGCCAGAGCGGCCTGCGTATAGAGGCTCAACTGCACCTCGGTCTTTAGATCGCCTTCATGATTCTTGATGCCCTTCGGCCGGGTGCTCCCCAGCTTGTAATCGATCGCCCTCAGCCCCTCCGGAGCCTCGTCGATGCGGTCAATTTTGCCTCTCAGCTTCAATCCCCGCCACTCTGTCTTATACCACTCCTCCACGGCGATGATTCGGCTGCCTGCTTCGAACAGGTCCGGCGAATTTATTACCCTTCGGAGTTGATTCAAATAGCTTCCCCGCCGCAGGTGCCAGTCGGGAAGCTCGGTCACATTCAATTCTTCGTCCTTCTCCGCCTCAGAAAATGCTTCCTCAAGTGCTTCCAGCATTGCCGCTCGCTGATCCTCGGCATTGAGGGCCCGGCGGCCGACGATCTCCATCACCTTGTGGAAAAATGAGCCGCGTGCCCTGACGTCCATGTCGTCCGATTTCTCGTCAGGTACTGCCAGATTCAAAAGCCGGGATGAGAACCATCGAAATTCGCACTGACCGTACTGAGTAAGTTGTGACACGCTCCACCACATCTCATAGGGGTCAACCCGACGACCAAGGACGCCGTCATGGTCGCCGGCGCCGGGCTGGGATTCACGCAGCATTTCGAGCTCAAAGCGCCGCCGTGCGTCGATGAATGGTCCGTCGTCGCGGTTCGCGGTTCTCAAGCCGTGACAAAGTTCCTCCTGCGGGCTCGAAATATAAACGGGCGGATCGTGTGAGGGTTCCAGACCCAGCATTGTGAAGAAGGGGCTCGCAACGGTCTCTTTGTTGCTAAGCGTTTCCGGGTAGGTCAGCGTAAGGCTCTCGTCCGCGGTGAGCAAGGCGAAATAGAACTCGGCCGAATTCCACCGGGCAACGTCCGCCGCCGATTCAAAAATAATACCGTGTTCCGCTAACCGGCCGCGTTCAAAAAAGTCCACGACGGGGCTGTCCGTCGGCGTCGGCGGGATCATGCCCTCGGCCATCCCGGGCACGATCACGTGTTTGAAGCTGCCCCCCACTGCGGTTTTCGCCGTGAGAACCGGAACGCCTCCCGACGAGGGATCGAATCTGACCGTCTCGTCCGTTAGAATTTCCCTCACCGCTGCAAGAAAATGCTCACGGCCCAACTCGCCCGGCTCGTGTTTGGCGTTCTCGAGAAGCGCCGTCTCAAACTGCTCAAGTGCGAGTTGGTCACGGGCACTCGTCTTGACCGCATCGCGAACCCCCAAAGTCTCAAATGCCCCGCTCAGTATCCGGCCCCACTCCTCAGTCGTCTGAGATTCCGGCCATTTTAGGCAGTCGATATGCGGTACGAACTCGCCCCATTGCTCAAAGCCTTTCAGCCGCTTGCTCCGCGCCTGACGCCAGAGATCTTCAGGCGAGTCAGTGCCGCTCAGTGCATGCTGCAGCAGATGCGAGGCGTACTCGAATTCGCACTCGCTCTCGACCACCTCCGTCAGTATCTGCAGATAGCTGCCCAGACGCGTCTCTGCCAGCGGCACTTTATGGGTAAAATCCAGCGGCAGCCCGTATTCGTCCGCGACCTCTGCCATCTTATGCGCGTAATCATCGGCATCCTCGACCAAGATCGCAATGCTCTCAGGTCGAACGCCGGCTGCGACACATCGCTTCGCGTGTCCAATGGCAAACCGAACTTCCGAATCGAGGTCGGTAAAGGAATACGAATTCGCGGCACCGCCGATCAAACCGGCTCCCCCGAGAAACCTCTTGCCGGCCGCGGCCCCCACGCTGAACGGCTCGACCGCTGAACCGTCGGCCTCTTTCCATCCGCGAGACTTCAGTTCCGCCAGCCAATTACGGTTTATGGAAAAGATATCGTGCTCGCCGCACGGCAAGTAATAGACACTCCCCTCACCCGCAATACTGTCGATGAAATCGATCTCTTCCCTACGGCCCCGGAAATAGCCGTAAATTATCAGAGCTCGTTTCTCCGGGCCGATCCGTGCCGCCTCCAGCATCACCTCTTGGGGATCGATCAGTCCGCGATCGCGCAACCGGGCCCGGTAACTTTCGGCTACCTGTACCACCGGCAAAAGGCGCGGTTCACAATGCTCTCGCAGCTTCGCCATGTCGATCCCCGTTCGCAGGATCGTGTTGACGGTCTCTGCAACACGCCTCGCATACTTTCCTGCAGGAGTTCCGGGCACCTTTCGTGCTACGACATTCTTGAGAAGATATTTGGCCTCATATGCGGACGCGATGTTCAGGCCCGCATTTCTAACCACATCTTCCCCGAGCCGCCTCAGCGTAAGCGGCGGAACGCCCAAAGCCCCCGCCGCCGAATAATGCGGAGTAACGACAGTTATCTCAAAAGACGATACGTCCGGTGCGGGAGCAAATGGAGCAGTTTCGATGATGCGCGGCATGGGAATCTGTAGCTCAAACTTATCGCATCTCTCCATCCTTAAGCAAACAACAAAAAAAGAGCGGCTTTCACCGCCCTAAAGGCCTTGCGAGGAAATTCTCTCCGGCGTAAGTAGGAGGGAGACGATGGCAGTCGGCCGGCAATAACCTCCTGCCTCGTTTCTCTCATACGATGGCCGCCGAAGCGGCGCGGAGGAGCTTCTAGAGTGTGGGCTGACAACAGATATGGGCGTTATCGCTTATCCCGTCATATCGATTGGTTATATGCACAGCTCGATAAAGTATTACACTGCGGGTAGAATTTTCTTTTTGGTCTCTGCGTAATGAGCGTTGACTGCAATTTTATTTGCGAATAGAATGTTCCCACCCCCACGGCACGGCCGCTTTCAGGCCACGTCAATTCGGGACATTTGCGTCTTATGACCTCTTTCACAACTGTCCACGACCCGCGCAAACGCACCGGCGATTTTGAGGAGCTGCTTGCATGGCTCGGCCCTGACGAAGATTCCGCCACAGAAAAATATTTCGCGATCAGGCGTTCCCTCGTAAAGATCTTCGAGGTCCGCGGCTGCACCGATGCTGAAGAGCTTGCCGACGAATCTATCGACCGAGTCGCTAAGAAAGCCGCCGAGATCCGCGGCACCTATACAGGCGACCCCGCCGCCTATTTCTACGGTGTTGCCCGCAATGTCTATCGCGAGTCTCTTCGTCGCCCCAGAGCCGCGGAACTCCCTGAACATCTTCAACACCCCCCGGCCGGTGATGACAACATGGAGTCCGCGTTTGCCTGCCTCGACACTTGCCTTGAAGAGCTTCCGCCCGAAAATCGCGACTTGATCTCTGCTTACTACGCGTTCGGCCGGGGCGAAAAGGCTGCTGTTCGTAAAGGGCTCGCGGAAAAGCTCGGCGTCACTATGAATTTGCTGCGCATAAGGGCCTACCGCATCCGGGCGAACCTGGCTCTCTGTGTCGAGGGGTGTTTGGCAGAAAAGATATGAAATCTTTTGGTAAGTTTTCGCATTTATAGATGAGCATGGAGGGCGAACTCGATCAACAGGGCATCCGACGTTACCTTTTAGGTCTGGCGGATGATGAAGCGCGCGATATTATTGAGCAGCGCCTCCTTGCCGACCCTGCCTTTCTCGAAGAGGTCGAGGCCGAAGAGTGGGAATTGATCGACGATCACATTGCCGGCGAGCTTTCTGCTGATGAATGGGCCGCATTCGAAAAGAGTATTCTCGGCAGTCCGAACCGCCGGTCAAAGGTGATACTCGCCCGAGGCCTCGCAGAGCGGGCTTTCCGCAGCGAACCAACCGCTGAACCGGAGGCGCCCGGTGGGGGGCTTTGGAACTCGATTCTGTCTCTTTTTGGCAGTCGTCCGGGATTTGGCGTCGCCTTTGCCGCTCTAGCGATCGCCCTGATTCTCGGCGGCTGGTACTTCATTTCTTTTGACGACGGCGACACCGTGCTCGCTGAGTTGAACCGCGCCTACGGCACCGAACGGCCGCTCGAGGCCCGCATCACCGGAATGGGCCACGCCCCGAAGACCGACCGCCGGGGCGGCGAACCGCTCGGAGTTGACACTCTCGCCCGCAACCGGGCCGAGCGCATTGCTTCAGACGAGCTTGCTGAGAATGATTCCGACGCGGCACGTCATCGCCTCGCAAAGGTCTATCTTGCAAAGGGCGAGACCGGCGAAGCGCTTCGGCTGCTTGAACGCGTAGTCCGTCAAGGCCCCGAAAACGCTCAAGCGCTTAGCGATCTCGGCATAGCCTATATGGAAAGCGCCGCTGCCCTCGAGGCGGCCGACGGCGGAAGAAAGTTGGAGTTCTATGCATCGGCGCTCGAGCACTTCGAACGGGCGATCGCCGCCGATCCGAAACTCGCCGAGCCCTACTTCAATCGAGGCCTCGTCCGGGGCCAAATGGGTTTACCGGCCGAGGAGGCGAACGCTTGGCGCAATTATCTAAAGCTCGACAGTACTTCGCCTTGGGCACAGGAAGCACGCGAACGCCTGTCAGCGCTCGAGAACGCTCCGCCGAAAGAACGCTCGGCCGCCGAGGCCGGAGAGGCATATCTTACCGCCTTTCGACAGCGAGACAGGATAGGAGCATATGAGATCTTACGATCCAATCGAGAGATGATCACCGGCAAGCTGATACCTCAACAGCTTGCTTTTTTATTTGCAGACGCGCCCGACAGGGCCTCGGCCGAAGCTCATCTTGCCGCCCTCACTTTCGCCGGCGACCTTGAACTCGAACGCACCGGTGACCCATTCTGGAAAGAGCTTGCGGCATTCTATTCATCGCTGCCGGAGCCATCGCGGCAAGGCCTGAGGTCACCCCAGGCACGTATCCGCAGCGGTTATGAAAATTCTCTAGGCGGGAGATATGAACAGGCTCTGGCCGATTTCCAAGCCGCCCACGCGGAATTCACCACCCTCGGCGACCAATGGGACCGGGCCATTGCCGACTATTGGCTCGGCTATTTGCTGGACCGCAACGGCCGCCTCGACGAAGCTGAGACCACATTGACGCGAGCGTCCGAAGATGCCCAAAGGCGCGGTCACATTTGGATCGCCTCGCACCATCTCGCCTGGCTCGCCCAGGTCGCCTATGCTCGCGACCGCATCTCAGAACGGATCAGGTTCGGAACCGAGGCACTCGCACTTGCTGAACGGACTTTCGACGATTACAACACGCAAAAGGCACTCGAGCTCCTTGCCTCTGCACATCGCGACGTTGCCGCATACGAAGACGCGTTGACCTATGCGCACCGCAGCATCGAGATGTCGAGATCTGCCCACTCCAGCCCGCGGCAGCGCTTCCGTACGCTCAGCGAAACTGCCTACACATTCGCGAACGCCGGACACTACGCGGCCGCTGAAGCATTCGAACGCGAAAGCCTCGACGTCGCCGGGAACGCCAAAGAAGGGACCTTCGTCTACATGGCTCTTCTGCGATTGGGCCAACTCGCGACCGTCCGGGGCGGATACGACGAAGCCTTCGATAGGTTTCGAGAGAGCCGTGAGGTCGCCATTGGTTTCGAGGCCGAGGAACGGGCCCGGCACGTTGCCTATCTGGATCTTGTCGAGGGCCACGGGATGCGCGCTGCCGGGCGATGCGCCGACGCGGTTCCTCGTTACCGTTCTGCCGCCGCCTACTACGCCCGCGACAAGTTCACCACCGACCATTACGACACCCAAAAAGGCCTTTTGATCTGCCACCTGACGGAACGCGACGAGGGGGCGGTGGCGATTCAGGCTCCGATCGTTTTCGAGATGCTCGAAAAATATCGAGCTGCCATCGGCGAAGAGGCGGTGCGAAATACCTTCTTTGGTCGCGAGCAGGAGATCTACGACGCACTCGTGGACTTCGAGCTATCCCGCGGTAATGCCGACGCTGCGTTCGCTCATGCAGAAACCTCACGGGCCCGCTCATTGCTCGATTCGATCGGAAACCGCCCCTCAGAGCAAAACACCGTCGGGTTCGCGGCTCGTCCCTTCTCGCTGGCAGAGGTAAAGGCCGCGGTGCCCGAGGGTGTTCAGATCCTTCAATACGTCGTCCTTTCCGGCCGCATCGCTTTCTGGGTGATCGGCCGCGACGCCGTTCATTACGGCACGAGG
>DATHVL010000009.1:0-2192 GCA_035461325.1 Pyrinomonadaceae bacterium | reverse complement strand
ACAGGGCCAACAGGGCTCCGGTACCCAAGGCTACGGCCGCCAGGGATTTGGCGGCGGGCAGCGATCGCAGAGCCCCAAGTTCGGCGATGATCAGTTCCAGGGATTTCATATCGGCGGTCATCGCGGTAAAGGGCCCAAGGGCTATTCGCGTTCCGACGATCGGATCAAGGAAGAGATCAACGAGAAGCTCTGGTTCGACGACGATCTAGACGCATCGAACATCGAGGTCGAGGTCAATAGCGGCGAGGTTACTTTGACCGGAACTGTTGAAGACCGCTACACCAAACGAGCCGCTGAGGACCTTGTCGAGGGCCTTTCGGGCGTAAAGCACGTGCAGAATAATCTCCGTGTAGACTCCGGCAGTTCATCGCCTTTCACCAGCAACAAACTAAATGAGAACCTGGAGACGATCTCGGGCTCTGAAAACTCTGAATCTAAGGCAAGCAAAAAGGCCTCGGGTACCTAACCGCGACCGGATCTTTACTTTCAACCTGCCCCGTCTTAACCGGCGGGGCCTTTCTTTCCGAATTTTACATCTGCCGCTTTGACGATCTTTGCCTCCGCAACGCGTTCCATGAATTTGATCGCCTGGTTGTGAAAGGTGGCCTCGACTGCGGCGGCGCAGTCCTCCGGGACGATCACCTCAAACCCTCGCATATGGGCATCGTGCGCCGTGAAAAGCACGCAAATATCCGTCGTGATCCCGGTGATGATCAGCCGCTCCGCCTCCATCGACTCGAGTAGGACATCCAGCGGCGTTGCATAGAAAGCCGACCGCTGCGGTTTCAAAATAAAGTAATCATCGCCTTCCGGCGCGAGGATGTCGGTGATCTCCCTGCCCTCCGCCGAGCCCTCGCGGATGGCATCGACAAAATCGCCGTAGTCGCGGTTCCATTTGCCAAAATTATCGTTCACAAAAACTACCGGCACCCCGGCGTCCTGTGCGCGCTTCCGCAGCTCTGCGACCCGCTTCGCGATCTTCATCGTGTGGGCGAACAACTTCTTGCCGTCTTCGAACTGAAAATCGCTCACCATATCGATGATCAAGAGGACCACCCGCGAGCTATCCGGGCCGTGCTCGTTCATTATCGCGTTATGCTTCTTCTTTGGCGGCATATGATCTTGTCACGTCAACCGCAATAGTTATACCACTTGCCGAGGGAGAACTGTGTTGAACGGAATCTGTACAAATGTTTGGTCAAGATTTTACATAGCCGCTGCGATGTATCGGAACAAAACATCGCTGTACCCGGTCTAATGGGTTGAGCTCTTCTCCCCGTACCCCAACGTTTGCAGTCAGTTGGCCGACGCTTCTTTCGTCAGCGTGTGTTTGGCGCGGTAATTGTATGCAGATTAGGTTATTGAGATTGTGATGATAATGTTCCTCGGGGCCCACATCGTACCCGGGGAGAGTCTAGTTTGACCAACGGCCGGTCCCAACGCCGGCCTTTGGCAGCAGGAGAATATCGGCGGTGCGGTTGACCCTCCGCCGAGACACAAGGGGGAATAAAATGGACATTCATCAGGCATTTGCGGATAGCGGTCCGGAAACGGTTCCGTATCTGCCGGGTTCGAACACCGCGATCAGACGGCCGCCCACTCTGCCTCAACCGGCCAGGTCGACTGACCCGGTGATCTCGAGCAATAACAAAGTATTGAACGCCCTCCCGCCGGAATACTTCGAGGCTTTACGTCCGGCAATGCGCCGGGTAAAGCTAAAAAAAGAACAGTTCTTATTTCAGCAGGACGACGAGATCGACCAGATATATTTTCCCGAGACCGCCGTCGTCTCAGAGTTCAAGATGCTCGATGACGGACGGATGGTCGAAGTAGCGATGACGGGCAGCGAAGGTGCCGTCGGCCTGTGCGTTATGTGCCGCGCAACGCGAACTGTGAACTGCGTGCAGGTTTCGCAGCCCGGGCTCGCCTGCAAGCTCGAGTTCGCGGATTTCGAGCGCACTGCCCGGGTCCACCCGGATCTACGCCAATATTTCTTGCCGTATCTCGAGGGCTACATTCGATTCTTAGCGCAGAAAGCGATCTGCAATATGTATCACTCGGTCGAGGAGCGTTTCTGCACGTGGCTGCTAATGCTGCATGACCGATGCCCGAAGCCGACCCTTAAACTGACGCATGAGCAGATCGCGCGGACGTTGGGTGTTTATCGCCCAAGCGTGACATGCATAGCGCTC
>DATHVL010000008.1:0-4250 GCA_035461325.1 Pyrinomonadaceae bacterium | reverse complement strand
TTCGACCTCGGCTTCGGGATCGTATTCAGGTTCCTCGACGAGCCGCGGTATCGGCACGGTTCCGCCTACAAAATACTCGACACGGCGAAACTCGGCCGGCACATCGGTCACAAAGATCTGCTTCGGAGGCGAGGTGTCGAGGGTGGCCCAAGCGGGGTCTTCCTCGATCGAGCGGTCTACAGCGGCACCCTGCGGCTCAACCGGAGCCTCTTCAACCGGTTCAACGCCGTCAAGTTCCCGCACGAGCGTGCCGTATCGCGTATCGATCTCAGCCTTACGGATCCCGGCTGGCATCGGCCAGTCCCCGTTCCACTCGGGGTACATATCGAGGGCCGCCTTCATAAATTCGGCCCAGATCGGCATTGCGGATTCGGACCCCGTCATACGCAGATCGTCGTTGTTATCGAAGCCGACATAGACGACAGTGATGAGATCGGGCGTGAAACCGACGAACCAACCGTCGCGTGAGGTGCCTGTCTTGCCTGCAAACGCACGGCCTTCAGTGTTGGCAAAGCCCCAAGCCTTTACTTCAGCCGCGGTGCCGCGATTGATGACATCCTTCATAATGTCGTTGAGAATGAAGGCGACGTCGGGCCGCAGAGCCTGTTTTTTGTCGGGCTCGGGTGCAACTTTGGTGGTACCGTCTCCGGCGGTGATGCGGGTTATCGGCATTGGGAGAACGCGGTCGCCGAGATTGGCGAACGCTGAGTAACCCGTCGCAACTTGGAGCGGCGTCGCCTCCGCAGTGCCGAGCGCCATCGAGGGGTACGCTTTTTCAACTTTCGGCAGGCCGGCCTTTGCGGCGAGATTCATCACTCGGCCGATATTGACCTGCATCGCAATATCGACGGTGATGGTGTTCTTACTTTTCACCAGTGCGTCGCGTACCGTTATGTCCGCATTTGAGAAGCTGTCGCCGTAGTTGCTGGGGGCGTAGGTGTTTTGATCGAACGCAAAGACCTTGCGTTCGTCTTTGATCACGGACGCTGCCGTAAATACGCGGGCAGCGGGTTCGTACGCCGAGTTGATCGCCTGAGCATAAACAAAAGGCTTGAAGACCGAGCCCGGCTGACGCATCGCGCTAGTTGCCCTGTTGAACTGGTTCTGTTCGTAATCCCGGCCGCCGACCATCGCGACGATCTCGCCCGTCTTGGGGCGGATAGCCACCAGCGCTGCATTCAGATTGCCCGGCGCTTTCTTCTTGAAATACGTTTTTTCGAGGCGTTCCACCCGTCGCGCTACTGTCTCATAGGCGATGCGCTGGAGGTCCGGGTCGATCGACGTGTATACGCGAAGGTGCTGGAGTGCCTCAGGGTCGCTTACCATCTTCGGCAGCTCGTCGATGACGTGCTGCGAGAAGTATGGCATCCCCTGCTGATCGCGGCCGAGCGACGGGGCTTTGAGCTGAAGCGGGCGGCTGCGCGCGCTGAGATATTGAGCCTCGCTTATTTCGCCGGCCTCGAGCATCGACATCAGCACCTGATTGCGGCGTTCCTGGACGCGTTCAGTATTCTTGTAAGGGTTGTAGCGGTTGGGGCTGCGCAGAATACCGGCGAGAAAAGCCGCTTCGTGCAGATCGAGCTGCGAGACATCCTTGTCGAAATATGCGGCAGAAGCCTCGCCGACCCCATAGATCGCAACACCCGTCTGCTGTCCCAGATATACCTGGTTCGCGTAGAGCGTGAAGATCTCTTCCTTCGACAGCCGCGTCTCAAGGATCAAGGACATATAGGCTTCCGTGACCTTGCGTTCCAATGTGGGGTCATTTGTGAGCAGAAGGTTCTTGACCAATTGCTGGGTTATCGACGAACCGCCCTGATTTGCGAGCGGCGTATCTTCGGCTTCGCCGTCGTACCGGCGCCAAAGAGCGCGGGCGATGCCCCGAAAATTTACTCCGTAATGGTCAAAGAACGCCCGGTCTTCGGTAACGGTGATGGCTTTTATGAGGTGTGGCGGGATATCCGCAAACTTTACCGTCTTGCGGCGGCCGTCACCCTCGCCGGCGATGGTGCTTAGGACCTTGGGCTCGAGCAACGCCTTCTTAACCTCGGCGGATGAACCCAGATCTGTGATCGAGGTTACGGACTTTCCGTCCTTAGCAAAGCCGACGGAAAGGTCGGGATACATCTTTTTCCCGTCGACGACCGCCGTGACTCCGGGTTCAATGACCAGTTTATTGCCGTCTATCCAGTACCGGCTGCGCGAAAGATCTGCCTTGTTGTTCTTTTCAATATAACCCGCAGTTCGAAGGTATTCGATCATCTGCTGCAGGGAACGATTTTCGCCGAGACGCAGCGTTTTCGGTGCGGAATAGATGCCCGCAGTCGGGGTATATACCTCGCCGCTTAGCAGGCGGCGGTCGATGCGATCGGAGAACTCGAACCAAAAATAGGTTAGCGTAAGGAAGCCGGCGACCAGCACGATCCCTGCGAAGGAGAGCGTCCATGCGTTAAAGAACAAACGAAACACCCGGCGAAACATCGACGGCGGCGGGGCCTTGATCGACGCGACGCGACGCGTATTTTTCCAACCCCGAGGCGGTAGCTTTGAGCGCCTGCTGCGTATTTGATGTTGGTTCTGCATGGAGTCGGACTGCTGAAGGTTTAGTGAGGTTTCGGTTTTTAGCGGTTGCCCTGTAAAATTTTATAGGTTTTACCTTTAGCGTGTCTAGTAATTTCGATCAAATGAGAATCCTCGTGACCGGCGGCAGCGGCTATTTAGGAACGCATTTACGCCGCTATTTTCAGGCCGATGATATGTCGCGGCGGTCGGGTTTGGACATTCTGAACCTGCAGCACGCCCGGCAGGCTGAGGAATATGACGTCGTTATTCACTGCGCGGCCAGAATGGACCGCTCGCCCGACGCGGCGGAAGAGGTATTTCTTACGAATGTTGACGGCACCGTGAACCTGCTCCGGTCGATGCGGAAGGATGCGGTGTTCATTTTCCTGTCGACAAAGGATGTTTACGGCCGATTTGCGGACAATCATCGGCAGGTCCCGGAGACGTGCGAGACGCTTTACTCAGGCCAGTCACCGCTCGAATGGTCAAAGCTTATCGCCGAGAGATACGTCGAGTACTACGCACATCGGCGGGGCTTTAGGGCGTGTATCTTCAGGCTTTCAACGCCGTATGCACCGACGTCTTATCTGACCACCCCGAATATCGTGGGGCACATCGCCGAGGCGATCGATCTCGGCGAGCCGATCCGGCTGCCGGGCAGGGGCCGGCCGCGGCGCGACCTGCTGCACGTCGATGATATTGCGGTGGCGTGTGAGGCGTTTATCGGGTCGGTGATCCGACACGGACTCTACAACCTTGGTGGAGGGCCCGCGAACGCGCTGACGATCCGCGAGCTCGTGGCGAAAATGGAAGTGGTCTCGGGTGCCACCGCGGTGATCGATGAGGAGCATCCCCTCCCCGATCCCGTTCCCTTCAATTATGTGACGGATATCTCGCGAGTAACCCAGGAACTTGATTGGTCGCCAAGAATCGTTATTGAGGAGGGCCTCGCAACGCTTTTCAAACCGGCAAGTGAAACCGAGCCCTCGGAGCCCAAGGCAAACGCAGCGGACCTATGAGGATACTTGTCCGCGGAACGAACTGGATCGGCGATGCGGTGATGAGCATTCCTGCCCTGCGAGAGCTGAGGCGGGTATTCCCGTACGCACATATCGCCCTGCACACCCGAGCGTGGGCAAAGGGGATATTTGAAACGGCCGGGATCGTGGATGAGATCTTGCCATTTGAAGAGAGCGGAAGGGACCTGGGGACGATCTTTCGCGAGGCCAGAAGATTACGAGCTGGCCGTTTCGACCTTGCCGTGATCTTTCCCAATTCATTTCGGTCGGCGTCGATCGTTAAGCTCGCGGGGATTCCGAGGAGGTTCGGGTATGCGAAGGAAGGGCGGGGGCTGCTGCTGACCGACGCGGTACAGATCCCACCGTGGAAAGCCGAGCGTCACGAGGTCTTCTATTACCTGGCACTGGTCGCTGAGATCGAGAAGCAGATATTGGGAACGGAAACGGTTCCGATGGAAGTTTCGACTGAGCTGAATATCCCCGATGAGATTGTCAAAGCTGCTAGCGAAAGATTTTTGCCGGGCGGCGGACCGATCGTCGCTTTCGGCCCGGGATCGACAAACTCGTTGGCAAAAAGGTGGCCGATCGAGCGATTTGCAGCGTTGAGCGACAAGCTAAGTGCAGCAGGCGGAATACGATCTGTGATCCTGGGCGCGGCCGACGAACGGG
>DATHVL010000007.1:0-5238 GCA_035461325.1 Pyrinomonadaceae bacterium | reverse complement strand
CGAGGCGCGACGAGCGGGGCTATTTTTGGATAATGGGCCGCGTCGATGACGTGATCAATGTGAGCGGACATCGGCTGGGGACGGCGGAGATCGAATCGGCACTGGTCTCGCACGAGGCGGTCGCGGAGGCAGCCGTGGTCGGGCGTCCGCACGAATTGAAGGGCCAGGCGATAGCGGCATTCGTAACGCTCGAGGGAGAGAGAGAACCGAGTCCCGAATTGAAAGAGGAGCTGCGAGCACATGTTGTGAAAGAGATCGGATCGTTGGCTCGGCCGGATGACCTGAGATTTACCGATGCTCTGCCGAAGACCCGGTCCGGAAAGATAATGCGGCGGCTGCTGAGGGATATCGCTTCGGGGTCGGACGTTGCGGGAGATGTGACTACGCTTGAGGACCGCGGCGTGCTTGATAAGCTGCGACAAGACGAGGAATAACGAGCATGGCAGACGCTTTGAGGCCCCCTGATCCCGTTCGGGAACTTACCGAGACCGCGATAGAGTTTTACCGGCGACGCTGGGTTCTGGGCGCGGGCGGAAGCTATAGCGTGCTGCTTGCTCGAAAGCCGATGCGGTTGTGCATCACCTCCGCCGGTGACGAAAAGGCGACGCTCGACGACACGAACTTTTTGGAGATCGACGACGATGCCGAGATTCTGCAAGGGTTCGGGCGGCCGTCGGACGAAAGCTTGCTGCATCTGACGATCTACCGGCTGCGGCCGAAGGCGAGGTGCATACTCTTTTCGCAAAGCGTGGCGGGCGTGGTGCTCTCGGACGCCCTTTACACCGATGGGTCGATCACGCTCAAGGGGTACGGCGCTCTCAAAGGGCTGCCGGGCGTCGAGACGCATGAGCATTCCGAAAGCATTCCGATCGTGGAAAACTCGGCTGACCTTGTTGCGTTGGCGCACGTGGTCGAAAACGTCCTGATGGAAAATCCGGCGACGCGGGCGATAATGGTTCGCCGTAACGGCCTTTACACGTGGGGCGAGACGGTTGACGAGGCGCGGCGAAATGTAGAGGTTTTTGAATTTCTCTTTGAAGTGCTCGAGAGGAGCCGATGACCTTTCAAATTAATTTTTCGAAATACAGGTGGTAGTGTTTTGCACAGCCGGGGTTGAAGCTCGCCGAGCATGATGGGCAGACCGATTCGCTCAAGAGATATTCGGTTACCGTGAGTTGATGCCCGCAGGCCCCGCAAAGCACAGCCGGTTCGTCGAAGTGCTCTCGCGGCCAGGTTTGAGCTTCGTGCCCGGCCAGCGCCGTATGACAATCATCGCAGGGGTACCACGCAGCGCAGCAGCGGAACTTGATCGCGATAATATCGATATCACTGTGCCAGTGGGCGCATCTGGTCTGAGGTTCAACATTTACGCCGTAAACCATCTCACCGTGTATCGTTCGCATAATTTGTTTCGCTCGTCCCGTAGTTTAAGATGGAGTTAAGTAAAGGCAAAAGGGGTTATTTAGATGAACGAAGATCGGTTAGAAACAGCGACCCTAGCGGCGGGGTGTTTTTGGTGCGTGGAGGCGGTGTTTGACGACCTGCAGGGCGTGACGGACGTGGTCTCGGGCTACTCGGGAGGGCATAAAGAGAACCCCACCTATCAGGAGGTGTGCTCCGAGACGACGGGCCATGCGGAGGTGGTGCAGATCACGTTCGACCCGGAGGCGATAGATTACGCAGATATCTTGCGGGTGTTCTTCTCTGTCCACGATCCGACAACGCTGAACCGGCAGGGCGGCGATGTCGGGACGTCATATCGGTCGGCGATCTTTTATCATTCGGAAGAGCAGCGGCGAGCGGCCGAAGAGGTGATCGCGGAAGTAACGGCTGAGGGGGTTTACGACGACCCGATAGTGACGGAGGTGACTGCCTTTGACAAGTTCTGGCCGGCGGAGAATTACCATCAGGAGTATTTCCTGAATAACCCGAATCAACCTTATTGTGCGGCTGTGGTCGCGCCAAAGGTGGCAAAGTTTAGAAAGAAGTTTGCGGAGCGGTTAAAGCGTAAGCCGGCCGCGGCTTAGAGCTTGCCGGCGAGCATCAGGATCCCCACGGCGATGAAGGCGACTGCGACGATGCGCTGAAGCCATTCGGTAGGGACGTATTGGCTAAGCACCCCGCCCACAAGAACGGCGATCAGTGATACGAGGACCAAGGCAACACTTGCTCCCAGAAAGACCGCCCATTTTGATTCGGTCTTTGCGCTCAGCATAATGATCGCGAGCTGGGTCTTATCGCCGAGTTCCGCTAGCAGCAGGGTGACAAATGCCGTCCCGAAGATCTTCCATTCCATACGGACAGTTTAGTAAATAGCGGTGGGCCGGCAAACCGTCGGCGAACTAATCTTCGAACTGGAGCTCGCTTACGATCTCGGCCATATACCGGCGGCCGAGATCGACCTCGTCCGGGGCGAGCGAAACCGCGCCGACGACGGCGTGCCCGCCTCCGCCGTAGCGCTCACAGATCTCGGCGATGTTGTGGACGCGGGGACGCGGGGCCCATGGATTGGAACCGACCGAGATCTTGGTGCGATAGGCGCTCTGGCTGAGCGAGACGTTGTAAGTCGTTTCGGGGAAGAAATAGTACGGGATGAACTTATTATAACCCTCAATGCCGGTGCCGATGAGGTCAAAGGTGACAACGCCTTTGGCATATTCTGAACGCTCTTTGATGGTTTCGACGCTCTTCCAGTGGTCGGCGAGGATGGGGTCGAGGCGCTCTTTGATCTCGGGCAGCTCGATTATCTCGTCAAGGGTCTTTTCGGTGAGCCAGTTTATGATACGAGCGACGAATTCGGGTTCCTTCTCGCCCTCGATGAGCTGCATTAGCTTTAACGCCGAGGAGCGAAGCTCGACGCACTGAGCGGCGGAATCATAGAAAGCACCGTCGATGATGTGAGCCCACTCGATCAGTTCGGCAAGGAACGGGTCTTCGAAACCGAAACGCTCTTTGGCGATGCGGGCGATGAACTCGGCGCACGATGCCGAGGTGGTGTCGAGAAATTTCTGCCCCGAGGTATCGGCCCGAAAGTGCTGTTCGTCCTCCTCGGAGAGGAACGCGGATTGGTGATGATCGAACCACCAAGTGAGGCGGTCATCGGCGCAATACTTGAAATCGACGATGGCGTTTTCTTCCCCGTCGAGCTGCCCACGGTCGAATGCGTTGCCTGCGCGGTGCATCGTGGGCGTGTAGGCGATCTCGGCGGCAGAGTTAACAGCACCACGGTAAAACTTGGTGAAGATGGCGGCGGACGAAACGCCGTCGAAACAATTTCCGTGGTAAAGTATGCGAAGTTTCATAGTTAAGGGCCTGCCACTCGGCAAAACATTCTAGGTTAGAGGTCGAGCGGGAGGTTCGTCAAGGAGCATATGAAGATCCGTGAAGCGACGTTAGAGGACGCAGATGCGTTGATAGAGTTCAACCAGGCGATGGCGCTCGAAACCGAGGGCATACGGCTAGATCCGGAAAAGATCTCGGCGGGTGTTCGAGCCGTGTTTGAGGGCGATCGCCGGGGCTTTTATCTGGTTGCGGAAGAAGCCGGCGAGATCGTCGGCGGGCTGATGGTCACATATGAGTGGAGCGACTGGCGAAACGCGTGGTTCTGGTGGATACAAAGTGTTTATGTCGTTCCGGAGGCACGTGGGAAACAGCTGTATGCAGCGATGTATGGCCGCGTAAAGGAAATGGCAGCAGCGAAGGGCGACGTTTGCGGCTTCCGGCTTTATGTCGAGAGAGAAAATGAGCGGGCCCAGCGGGTTTATAAAAAGGTTGGAATGACAGCCTCGCACTACGTCATGTTTGAAGAAGTGGTAGTTTAAACTGTAAATGCCGGCCACAATGAAGTGACCGGCATTTTTTGAAAATTGTGATCCGAAAGCTCAAGAAGAAGGAGTGGGAGTTTAATCGTAGATCAATGTTCACCCTATAATTTGAAGATGTAGAGTCAGTCGGATACCAATTTTCAAAGACCAAACTTTGGAGATCGAGAATATAAAAGTTGGGAAATGGCCCGACTTAGTCTTCGTGCCCACACTCGAAGATTTCCCCCAAGCAATCCGAGCCATTTCCCAAACCTGTTGAAAAGCCTATCTGACCCCGCCTGTTCTACCGTTCACCTGCCCCTTGTTCGTTCCTGGCGAGCGTTCCTTCAGTTGGCCTTTCGATTTTCAAAGTACTACCTTCCGTTGCTCTTGTATTTAGCAACGTGTGTGCCACAAACAGGGGACTCCGAAACTTTTTTTCAGTGTCGATAAATACTGCCTGCGAGATGAGCAGGGTCCGGTGCGACCTCTCGAAAGTGAATTTGAGCCGTTCGCAATCGATACAAACCGAGCAATTTCACGAAAACCGACGTTCGAATTCGATGCATTGTGAACGAAAATAGGATTATGTTCTAATTTTATGTATGAGTTTGATCACAGAGGGGCAGTTCGCGAGGATCGCTGACGGGATCTTTGAGGACCGTGAGTCGATAATCCGGCACAACCCGATCGGGACGGCAGAGGAAACACTTCTATGGATGACGATGAGCGCCCTCACAATGTACCTCAGCCTCTCGGAGATAGAAACTCCGTGCTTTACCGGCCGGCCGGACGCAGAGACTTATCGCAATGCGATCCTCTTTATACTGGATGGGAGGATGGCCGAGGTGTTCGATCCGGAAAAATATCTCAACCGTTTTAGCGAGTTATGAAAATCGAGAAATTTGTACTGACAGCCTTTCAGCAGAACACGCGTGTGGTCGTGTGTGAGGAGTCGGCACGGGCGATCTGCGTCGACCCCGGCGCGCCGTCTGCCGACTTGAACGCGTTTATTAGAGACAGCGGGCTCACGCTTGAAGCGATAATCCTGACGCACGGACACCTGGACCACGTTGGCGGTACCGCGGCACTTCATAAGGAATTTCCTGATGCCGAGATCCTGATACATAAGGATGATGAAGATCTTTATTATGCATTGCCGCACCAGCCGCTATTGATGGGGATAGGGCGAGAGCAACTGGCGGCCTTGGGACTGGAGTTTGAAGCACCGCCGAAGATCATGCGAAATCTCGAACACGGCGAGGTGCTGGATGTCGGGAATCTGCGATTCGAAGTGCGGCATTGCCCGGGCCACACGCGGGGCCACGTTGTTTTGGTCGAAGCCGAAAGCAAGAGCGTGATGGTCGGCGACTGCTTATTTGAGGGATCGATCGGACGGACGGATCTGCCCGGCGGAAACTATGACCAGTTGATC
>DATHVL010000006.1:0-8898 GCA_035461325.1 Pyrinomonadaceae bacterium | reverse complement strand
CTACTTCCCGCTCATGATCAGCTTGGCGATGGTCTGCAGCTGCATGTTCGAGGTGCCTTCGTAGATGGAGCCGATCTTTGAATCGCGCCAAAATTTCTCGACCGGATAGTCCTTGACGTAGCCATAGCCGCCATAGAGCTCGATAGCCTTGCTGGCGACGGCCTCGGCGCAGCGTGAGGAGTAGAGCTTGGCGATGGCGGCCTCTTTGATGAAGGGCCGGCCGGCGTCCTTAAGCCGTGCCGCGTTGTAAACCAATAGCCGTGTTGCCTCGATCTCCACGGCCATCTCGGCAAGCTGGAACTGGACCGCCTGAAAGTTGTTGATCGACTGGCCGAACTGCTCCCGTTCCGCGGTGTAATTCAGTGCTGCCTCGTAGGCCCCCTGCGCGATTCCGAGCATCTGGGCTCCGATGCCGATGCGCCCCTCATTCAGCGTTTCGATCGAGACCTTATAACCTTTGCCGACCTCGCCGAGCACGTTCTCTTTCGGCACCTTACAGGCGTCGAGAATAAGCTCCGTGGTCGAGGAAGCACGAATGCCGAGCTTGTCCTCTTTCTTGCCGACAGTAAAGCCTTCGAAATCCTTCTCGACTATAAAGGCCGTGATGCCCTTGTAGCCCGCCGCAGGATCGACCGTCGCGAAAAGGATAAAGATCTCAGCCTCATTGCCGTTAGTGATCCACAGCTTTTGGCCGGTGATCTCATAATGATCGCCTTTATCAACCGCCTTGGTCGTCAGTGCAAAAGCGTCTGAGCCCGAGCTAGCCTCGCTCAGTGCATAGGCGCCGACGCGGCCCTCGGCGAGCTGCGGCATGTACTTGGCCTTCTGCTCGTCGGTCGCCCAACGCATAAAGGCGTTCGTCACCAGTGTGTTGTGAACATCCACGAAAACCGAAAGCGATGCATCAACGCGGGCAAGCTCTTCGATAGCGACGATCGCGTTAAAGATCGCCGAGCCGGCGCCGCCGTATTCCTCCGGCGATTCGATCGCCATCAGCCCAAGCTCAAAGCATTGCTTGATAAGGTCAGGGTCGAGCTTTGCGGCGTGCTCCATCGCCTCAACGCGGGGACGGACCTCGCCCTCAGCAAATTCTCGAACTGAGGCACGAAACAGTTCTTCGTCTTCGGTAAGGGTTGTGAGGCCGGGGTTATATTCAGAAAGTGCTGCGGCTGATGACGTCATATTTAATTCCTTTCGGTAAGTAAATTTTATTCAGTCATTATACACCGATGACATTAAGATCGAAGGGCGGAGGCCACGATGTCCAAGCTTCAAATAGTTGCCGTTCATAATGGAAAAAGGGTAGCATCGAGGTTTGACCCATTGATCGAGCGGGCGGCTAAGTGAGCGAAGAGTTTAAGGCAGATGACGAGCGCACATTGCGGCGCGCCAGGCGAAAGAAGCGGCTACACATAGCGGGCGCGGTGCTGACATTGTTCGGCATCGGCCTTTTTTCTTATTTCGTTTATTCGGTCGGCGTGAGCGAGATCGCCGCAAACGTCGAACGCTTTGGCTGGGTCGGCTTTGCCGTGATCCTGGTGATCTATTTTGCCCGTATCTCGATCCGGGCGACGGCATGGAAGATGTCCGTCTATGAGCCCTATCACCTGCGCGTACGGGACACGATTCCGGCCGTGATCATCGGCGAATCGCTCAGCAGCATGATCCCGCTTGGCATCGTCGTCAGCGGAACGGCTAAGGCGGTCGCGGTCAAAAAGCACGTGCCTCTCGTCGTGGGCCTCTCGTCCGTTGCCACAGAAAACCTTTTCTACAGCATCGCCACCAGCATCTTTCTAATATTCGGCGCCCTTACCTTTGTTCGCATCTTTGACCTTGATCCCGGATGGGCGTTGACGATAGACCTTTTGGTCGTCGCGATCATCGTGATCGTGGCACTTCTAGTGATAATGATCGTCCGGCAATGGCACTTTGCCAGCGAGATCTGCGAGCGGCTATATCGGAATGGATATTTTACAAGGATCCTCGAAAACGGCAGGCTTCAGGTGCGGCTTTTTGAGAACCTGATCTACGGGTTTTATCGGCAATTTCCCGGGCGGATACTGCCTATCTTTCTGCTCGAGTTTGTTTATCACGCTCTCGGTGTTTTCGAGGTCTTTTTCATTCTTTATCGGATAACGGACGGCGCCGCGGGTGCTCTTGCGGCATTTCTGCTCGAGTCAGTCAGCCGTCTGATCACGATCGTCTTTAAGCTTGTCCCGTTCCTAATTGGGGTCGACGAGGCAGGCGCTCGTTTTGTTTCTGAGACGCTGGCCCTTGGAGCGGCCGTTGGAGTAACGATCGCGATTATCCGTAAGGGGCGGATCGTGTTTTGGGCAGCGGTCGGTTTACTGCTTATCGTAAAGCGAGGGTTTTCGGTTAAGAATCTGCTTACTGAGCATGAAAAGGCCAAAACACCGGAACAAGAACCATAGAAATAATAAAGACGATGATCGTCAGGACGGTGCCGATCTTCAGAAAATCGACAAAGCGGTAGCGGCCGGGTGTATAGACCAGGACGCAGGCCGGTTCGAGCGGTGTCATGAAAGAAAATGAGGCCGCAAAGGTCACCGCAACAATGAATGTTCGCGGGTTTACGCCCATCGCCACTGCCGTTTGAAAAGCCACCGGAAGAACCACGAGTGCCGCAGCCTGGTTAGACATGGGCTGTGTCAGGATAACGGTTAACAGGAAGAAGCCTGCCAGCACGGCCAGCTCACCATATACCCCGAAATAAGCCTGGATATTTTCCGCCAGCAGCATGTCGGCGCCGGTCTTCTCCATCGCCACGCCGAAGCTCATCATGCAGGCGATAAGCACGAGGATCCGGAAGTCGATCATCGTATACATTTCGGCGTAGCGCACGGTCTTTGTTGCCAAGAGCAGCAGGACACCGGCTATGACGGCCAGTGCGAGCGGGACCGTCACGCCCGTAACCAGATGTGAGACCGAAAGTGTGAGAAAAAGCAAAAAGGCGGCGATCGCCCATTTTCGCTTTTCGAGCCGCATGCTCTTCTCCGAAACGTCCTCGAGCAATAAGATCTGTCCATCGACGACCATCGGCTCTATACGGTCGCGGGAACCCTGAACGAGCAGTACATCGCCGAACTTCAGCATTACGTCGCTGAGTTTGTTGATAAACGTCTCTCCGTGGCGATTGACGGCGAGTACCGTTAGATCATAGGTCTGCTTGAACCTAAGTGATTTCAGGCTCTGGCCCACGAGCGTGGAATCGCGCATCACCATTACCTCGAATAGCTCGATGTCGGCGTACTCCAGAATGCGGTCGTTGAGCTTAAAATCCGGGCGAAGCTCAAGCCCCGCTTCCTCTTTTACGCGAAGCAGGTCGGGGATCGTGCCTTCAACGATCAGCACGTCGCCCTTTCGCAGCTTTTCCAGCGGGCCGGGAGCGATTCGCGTTTCTTTGCCGTTGATCACGCTCAGAACGTTAAGGTCGAGTTCGGATTTGATACGCGATTCGGCGAGCGTTTTACCGACGAGGCGCGAATTGGGCAGCACGACCAGCTCCGAGATATATTCGCGGATGCTGTACTGTTCCGTGAGCGAGTCGCCGCCGCCCGCGGCCGGAAGCATCCTTCGGCCCCAAACGAGCATATAGATAATGCCCGCGGCGACGGTCACGATCCCGACGGGCGTGAGCTCGAACATCGTCAGCGCGGGTTCGCCGTAACGCTGGATCGTGCCGCTGACCGCGAGATTCGTCGAGGTTCCGATAAGCGTGCAGCTTCCGCCGAGGATCGCACCAAATGCTAGCGGCATCAGCAGCTTCGACGGCGGGATCTTTGCCCGAGCCGCAAGGCCGATCACAACGGGCAGGAACATCGCCGTTGTCGTCGTGTTTTTCAAAACCGACGCAGAGAGAGCGGCGGTAGCCATTATCAGTGCTGTTAGGACAAACTCGTTGTTGCCGGCAGCACGGTGCATTCTCCGCCCGATCAGATCGACAAGACCCGTTTTGATGAGGCCCCCGACAAGAATAAAAAGTCCGGCGATCGTGATGATGATATCGTTGCCGAAACCCGCGACCGCTTCCTGCATCGTGAGGACCTGGGTGGTGACGAGCGCCGCAACGAGCAGGATGCCGACAACATCCACGGGAAATTTTTCCGTGGCGAACAGAATGATCGCAACGACCAGAAGGGCCAGGGTGAGTGTTATCGGCGTCATTTGTGTGCAAAGGATACCGAAAATTCCGGGGATTGGAAAGACGATTCGGGGACCTATTGGCACGGCTTAATTCTTGACTTTGAGGGCACTTGAGTAATAATTTCTGCACACCAGGGTATCGAACGGCTGATTTCAGGGTCGGAACGCGTCTTCTTAAAACAATGGCTGAAAGGCAGAATGACAAATTCAGGTTCGCGGGGTTCCGGCTGGACGCCGGCGAGCGCCTGTTTTTTGACGGCGAGCGCTCGGTGCCGCTCGCTCCCAAGATCTTTGACACACTGCTGATGCTGGTCCGCAATGCAGGCAGAATTCTCGGGAAAGAGCGAATGCTAGACGAGATATGGGAAGGCAGTTTTGTCGAGGAAAACAATCTTGCACAGAACATCTCTTTACTTCGCCGCGTGCTGGGTGAGACCAAGGAGTACAAGTTCATCGAGACCGTTCCAAAGTACGGTTACCGCTTTGTTGCACCGGTCACCGAGGAGGCCCATACCGACGATCCCGTGGTTGAAAAGGTAGTCGCCAGGTTTCGCTTCGGCGACGAGCGGGTGGCCGCTATTGAAGAGGCTCACGCCCGCGGCACGCCGCCCATTGCTCTCGGTCCGCCTGCTGAAATATTCAGGCCCGACACCCGCTATGTGACCAATGGCGATGTGAATATCGCATATCAGGTAGTCGGCGAGGGGCCAATCGACATCGTTTTTGTAATGGGCTGGGTCTCACATCTGGAATATTTTTGGACCGAGCCAAGATTTGCTTCATTTTTGAAACGACTCGCCTCTTTCTCGCGCCTTATCCTCTTCGATAAACGGGGAACCGGCCTCTCGGACCGCGTTCCGATCGACAAGCTGCCGACGCTGGAACAGAGAATGGAGGACCTGCACGCGGTTATGGACGTGGTCGGGTCAGATCGTGCGGTACTTGTCGGCGTTTCGGAGGGCGGGCCGATGTGCTCGCTTTTTGCCGCCACCTACCCGGAGCGGACGGCGGGCCTGGTGATGATCGGCACATATGCCAAAAGAGTAAGGGACGATGATTATCCCTGGGCCCCGACCGCCGGAGAGCGTGACGCCTTTTTTGACCTGATGCAGCGTGAATGGGGCACCGCGGTTGGGATCGAAGAACGGGCACCGTCGCTTGCCGCGGACCCGGAATTTCGGGAATGGTGGGCGACGTATCTGAGAATGGGTGCCAGCCCCGGTGCCGCGGTCGCACTTACACGAATGAATGCCGAGATCGATGTCCGGAATGTGCTCTCCTCGATTCGAGTCCCGACACTCGTCATTCATAGGACCGGTGATATGTGCCTCAAGGTCGAGGAAGGACGGTATGTAGCCTCAGGAATTCCGGGATCGAGATTCGTCGAATTGCCGGGCATCGATCACCTGCCTTTCGTGGGCGATCAGGCGGCGATCCTCGATGAGATCGAGCTTTTCGTAAATGAGTCGGCCGACACGGCCAGCCATGACCGCGTTCTTGCGACCGTGATGAACATTCGCATCGTCGACCCCGCGGCAGAGGCGGCGAAGGGCGGCCGCGATGTGGCGACGCTGCTCGACAAGGCTCGGTCTTTTGTAAAGCGGCAGTTCAGAATGTTTCGCGGACGCGAGGTCGCGTATCATAACGGTGGCGTCCTCGCGACTTTCGATGGCCCGGCACGAGCGATAAGATGCGCGTCTGCGATCGCAAAGGCGGCCGGTTCGCTCGGGATCGAATTCAAGGCGGGCTTGCACACCGGCGAATGCGATGTTGTCGACGGAGTTTACAGCGGATACGCCGTCGAGCTTGCGGAGAAGATCGCCGATGCAGCACCGCCCGGGAGCATTTTAGTATCACGGACGGTGAAGGACCTGGTCGCCGGGTCGGGACTGCAGTTCACACCGGCCGGCAAGCGGCCGTTTGACGGAGCCCAGGGAAGTTGGGAACTTTACACAGTTGACCACTAGAGCATCGATATGAAAAAGACATTTTATTTGATACTACTGGCCGTCGTTTTGTGCGTGCCGGCCGTGCCGCAGGCCCTGGAGCAGCGGCTCGAGACGATCGACACTTACGCGCAGAAGGTCTTGAAAGACCAAAACGGTGTAGGAATGGCGATCGCGATCGTCAAGGACGGGCGGGTGGCGTTTTCCAAGGGTTACGGAACGCGCGAATTGGGCACAAGCGCACCGGTCGACGAGAATACCGTATTCGCGATCGCGTCGAACTCCAAGGCATTCACAACCGCTGCCCTTGCCATACTGGTCGATGAGGGAAAACTGAGCTGGGAAGACAAGGTCACTAAATATTTGCCCGACTTTGAGATGTACGACCCGTGGGTGACGAACGAGCTGCGCGTGCGCGACCTCGTGACGCACCGCGTGGGGTTGGATACATTCAGCGGCGACCTGCTATGGTACGAGACTACCTATTCCGGGGACGAGATACTCAGCCGACAGCGTCATTTGAAACCCGTCTCAAGTTTTCGCAGCCGGTATGGATATCAGAACCTGATGTTCATCGCCGCCGGCAAGGTGATCGAAAAAGTTTCGGGCAAGCCGTGGTGCGAGTTCGTGACCGAGAGCATTCTTCGCCCGCTCGAGATGAACCGGACGACCTGCACCATTCGCAATTTACCCGACAATGCTGCGTTCCCGCACAACGAATCGGGCGGCAAGCTTCGCAAGCTGCACCGCGGCAATGTTGACGGGGCTGATGCCGCCGCAGCGTTGAACTCATCGGTCAGCGACCTGAGTAAATGGATCCGGCTTCAGCTCGGCCGCGGCACATTTAACGGCAAACAGATCTTTTCGCGCGAACGATCGTGGGAGATGTGGCAGCCTTACCTTGCCCGCCAGCTTTCGGAACAATTCACCAGCGACAACCCGACACGCAATTTCAGCGGCGTCGGAATGGGCTGGTTCGTTTACGATTATCAGGGCCGTAAGGTGATAGATCACAGCGGCGGGCTGGACGGTATGCTTTCGTACACGGTGCTGGTGCCGGGAGAAAATCTCGGATTCGTGATTCTGACGAACAGCGAATCGCCGGCATTTTCGATAATGATGCAGAAGATCCGCGATGTATTTCTTGATGCACCGGAGCGTGATTACAATGCGCTGTCATTGGCCAACCGGAAGCGGGCGCAGGAACGGACCGCCAAACAGATCGCGGATGAGGACGCAAAGCGTGTTTCGGGCACGCGGCCCTCGCTGTCCTTGGGTAAGTATTCCGGCACCTATCGCGACCAGCTTTACGGCGATATCACGGTCGCGCTAGAGGGCGGTCGGTTGGTGATGCGGTTTGGTGCGTCGCCAAATTTTGTGGCCGATCTTGAACATTGGCACTACGACACATTCCAGATAAAATGGCGCCCCTCAGTGGCATATAACTTCCCGCGTGGCTGGGTGACTTTTGCGGTGGATAAGAATGCGACAGCGGCCGAGATGACGATAGATCAACCCAACAACGATTTTTGGTTTTATGAACTGGCTCCAAAGCGAGTCGCAGAGGCGGATGCGGCCGCCCGGTAAGCTTGGCGGAATCGTCTTTACGAAACTCGACAAGCGAGTGCGGAGTGTGTGAAAATCCTTATTCGATTTAAATAACGTATCGGGAAAGAAGATAGGAGTTTTTCGTTTAGATGTCAGAAGAAGCAGTGAAGGCCGCCGAATCGGCCGAGGAAACCCCGGCGAACGCTGAGGACGTCCATTATCAAGCCGTCGAAAAAGACGGCGACGTCACGGCGATCTGGGAGATGCAGGGACAAAAGCATCTCCGTACGATCGACCCGCGATCGACCGAAGGCAAACAGATCCTCGCCCTTTTCGAAACCGCGGGCTAGCCTCACAACATTTCGAATAATGCTCGGATGATCTCGGACAAATGTTCGGAGGGCATTCGTGTTTTTATTTAATGACCCGAAGCCGGAACTAGATTCAAGATCGGATGGGAGCCAGCGTCGAGCTTCCGCCCCTCAAAGCTTTCGGCAGCCACGATGCCGATACCGGCAGATGTAAGGTAAATCGCGTCTGCGGCGTGAATGTCGTCGGGCCCTGCGAAAACTTCCTCTACTTTCAAATTCTCCAACACAAATCCACGGGTGGTTCCGGCAAGGCAGCCCGTCCTAAGCCTTGGTGTGAAAATCCGGTCGCCCCGCCGCCAAAAAATATTGGACATGCATCCGCCCGTCACCTCGCCCTTTTCATTCACCCTGATCGACTCAGCATGGCCTCGCGAACGGGCATTTTCCGCAGCTAGTATATTCTCGAGGTAATTACAGCTCTTGACGCCGACTAGCGGCGATGTCGAGTTGACCCGATAAGGCGAGACGGTCAGATGAAACGGGGTCGGGACCGGCCGCAATTTGGCCAAATTAATAAGAACGCTCGTAGACCGAGAACTGTCCGGTTTCCAATGCCGAGACGGCGAGCTCTCGAACATCGTTACCCTCGCGCGACCTTCGGAAAAACCGCGGCGGCGGATCATTTCGTGAAGAGCGGCCGCCAGGTCATCATCACTGAATTCGGGCATCCCTAAGCGGATCGCCTCCGCATGCCCGATCAACCGCTCCCAATGCCGGCTCCAAAGCCAGGGTTCACTTCCGACGATTCGGACGGTCGTAAAAACGCCTTTGCCATAAAATAGGCCCGACGAAAGTGCGCTCACCGAATCCCGATCAGTGAACTCGCCGTTCAGCCACACCCAGCCCCCCCTCTCATCGACAACACCCAT
>DATHVL010000005.1:0-11686 GCA_035461325.1 Pyrinomonadaceae bacterium | reverse complement strand
AAATCGGTGGCGGTGGGGCTGTGTGATTACGAAAGCCTCAGGGCCCATCACGAACCGCAGACGATTCGCGATTCGCATTCATATATGGACCCGCCGGCCTCGGAGCTGAATCACAAGGTGATCCGGCTGGGCAAGCTGGTGGATGAGAACTGCAAGGTTTTTCACATCGAAACGGCTTTGAATAACAAGATGTTCCCAGAGGGCTACGACATCCTGACGCGGAACGAGGACGAGTTCTCATTCATGGACCGGATGAAGTGGGAGGCGATGGCCCGGACCTTTTCTAAGATGCCGCGAAAGGCACGGCGGAAGATGCTGCACGCGATCCCGGCGCAGTATGAGCTGATCGGCTGTTACGCGGGACGGACCGAACCGGTGCACGACAAGATACTCGAACTGAACTACCGGCAGTATGAGATTCCCGTAAAAGGGCAGTGCGACATCTTGATCTCGGGCATACCGGACATCTCGCCGTACAACGTTTATTCGGCTCTGAATCCGCTGTTGGTACAGGTTATGGCGCTGGGGTATCACTTCAACATGTACCGCAACAAACCGCTGCTCAGAAAAGGCGGGGTGATGGTGATAACGCATCCGTGCTTTGACGAATTTGATCATAATTTTCACCCGTCATATATCGAGTTTTTCCATCGGCTGCTGCCGGAATCTAGGGATGCGTTTTACCTGCGCGAAAAGTATGAACGTGAGTTCGCGTCGAATCCGGCCTATGTCGAGATGTACCGCCGCGGCAATGCTTATCACGGGGCACATCCGTTCTTCATGTGGTACTGGGGCGAGAACGGCCGTCAGCATGTCGGCAAAGTTATCGTCGCCGGGGCCGAGAACGCTCACGTGCCCGAAATGCTCGGATGGGAACGCGCCGACAACCTGACCGAGGCCATCGCCATGGCCCGCTCATACATGGGCCGCAACGCCGAGATCACGATGCTGCACCAGCCGATAATTGGGCTGTGCAATGTGAGTGATTAAATAACTGGTCATATGACTAGTCATTTGATAAACTGATGAAATGAAAACCAAGACTAAAACTCGAACGATCAGCGCAACGGAATTCAAGGCAAAGTGTCTTCAAATATTCGATCAACTCGACGCTGAAGGGATCGTCGTCGAAAAGCGAGGGAAGCCGGTCGCCCGAGTTATTCCGATCCGCGAGAACAGTTCCGATTGGATCGGCTCGATGAAAGGCAAGATCAAAATACATGGCGACATAATGTCGACCGGAATTAAGTGGGATGCTGAATCTTGATACTAATATCGTGATTGCGGGTCTCATGGGCAACCTGACGGATCGCGAGCAAGAACTCCTTGAGAATGCGAGCATTGCTATTTCCGATATTGTGCTCTGGGAGATCTCAAAACTGATCCAGCTTACACGCATTTCGTTAGATCTGGAGAGTGCCGAATTTCGAAGATTTTTGGCTCGATCGACGATCTTCCCGATAACTTTGCAGATCGCCAAACAGAGTACCCAGCTCGATTTTAGATCGGACCCGGCTGACGAGATCATTGCTGCGACGAGTGTAGTTGAGAATATTCCGCTATTAACGCGGGACGGCAAGATCCTCAAATCTAAGTTAGTTCCGTTTGCGTTATGAGCGGGTTGAAGAGGAAAAATCAATGACCGAATTAGTGGTTGGAAAATACGAGTTCTTTCCGTACGAGTGCAGCAAGTGCAAGGAGCCGATACTGCAAGACCTCGAGGAGCTTCTGCGAAGCTTGAAGAATGAAAAGCGCGAAACCGTGCGGAAGAAAGCAAGACAACCGCGACGCCGAGATCACGATGCTGCACCAGCCGATCATCGGGTTGTGTAATGTGAGTGATTAGGCGTAACCGAATCCTGTCCGCAATGCGGCTTCGTTTGAGGCGACGACACTTAGACTACGGCACCACAGATCATAATGCTGCACCGGCCGATAATCGGAGAGTTGTAAGCTGACCGGCTAATTATGGAGAAGGGAAAGAAAATCTGGGATTCCGTTGGGGCGACGGATCCGTACTTTGCGGTTTATTCGGTCGAGAAATATCTTGACTCGAATCTGAACGAGAATGCGAAGGAGGATTTCTTTTCGAGCGGGCTCGAATACGTTGAAAAGTTGTGGGTCGATCTTGAACGCATTTTCGGTTTCGAACCAAGGCCCAAGCGGGTACTTGATTTTGGATGCGGTGTCGGACGCCTGTTGTTCGCATTGGCCCGCCGCTCCGAACGCGCCGTTGGTGTTGATATTTCTGAGTCAATGCTCACGGAAGCCCGCGGCCGGATCGCGGAACGGGGGATCGAGAACGTCGAGCTGATGGAAACGTCCGCGTTCTTGCGTTCTTCAAAGACCTTCGATCTTATCCACTCCTTCATAGTGCTGCAGCACATCGATCCGGACGAAGGCATGGCGATCATTAAGAGGTCCGTAGAGATGCTGGAAGACGGCGGGATCGGGATGCTTCACGTGACTTTTCATGACCCTTCGTCACGAATGCAAAGGATCAAGAGCAAGATCGACGCGAATCTGGGGCCGCTTCGCCCCGTGGCTCACAAGCTTCGCGGCGGTACACCCGTACCTTGGCTGCCCATGAACGTCTATGACATGAACGCCGTTCTCGAGCTGCTCCGAAGTCTGGGCTGCTACAACGTTTCGATCAAGTTTACTGATCACGGGATGATCGGGGCGATGATCTTTTTACAAAAGGGCGGCTCGATCGACTATTCATAGCCAGAAATGGCGGCGATGGGCGGCTGCAGACATTACGTCTGTTTACGTATGAAACTTTCACCTACAGAAACATTTAAGGGCAAGAACATCTTCTTTATCGGCGGGACAGGGTTCGTCGGTAAGGTCACGCTGTCGATGCTGCTGCATAATTTTCCGGATATCGGGAAGGTTTATGCGACAGTGCGGGCTCGGGATGAGCATGAGTCGACGACGCGGTTTTGGACGAGCATCGTTACCAGCCCCACGTTCGATCCGCTGCGGGAGAAATACGGCGACGGGTTTGAGGATTTTATAAGGTCGAAGGTGGTGCCGGTCAACGGCGATGTCGGGAACGAATTCCTTGGCCTGGATGAGAAGCAGGCGAAGAAGATAATGCGGGACACAGACGTCATCATAAACGGTGCCGGCAATGTGACCTTTAACCCGCCGCTCGAGACCGCTCTTCGCACCAATGTCGTCGGTTCGCACAATATCATCAAAATGGCGCGGATGATGAAAAAGCCGCGGCTGGTGCACGTTTCTACCTGTTTCGTCGCCGGCAAGCGCAGCGGCCCGATCTGGGAAAATGAGCCGGTCGTCGGGTATTTCCCGAGGAAAAACGAGCTTGTCGGCACGACCTTTGATGTGAATCAGGAGATCGCGGATTGCGCCCGGCTTAGCGAACAGGCCCGGCAAGAGGCAGACGATGCTGTACAGATCGCGAAGTTTCGCGAGGCTGCCCGCCAGCGGTTTATTGAAGAAGGGCGTGATCCTGATGACGAGTCAGAATTGAGATCCGCTATTTTTCGAGAACGCAAAATGTGGATCCGCGAGCGGACGACGGAGCTTGGGTCCGAGCGTGCCGACTATTGGGGTTGGACGAACATTTATACCTATTCCAAATCGCTTGCGGAGCAGATCATTGCGCAGCAGGACGATATTGTAAAAATTCTCGTTCGCCCCTCTGTTGTCGAATCGGCAAATCAATACCCGTTCCCTGGCTGGAATGAGGGATTTACAACGACAGCGCCGTTGATCCTGATCGCATTGCGCGGACAACCGATCATTCCGGTCAATGAGAAGTTGATCATGGACGTTATCCCGGTTGACATGGTTGCAGGCGTCATACTCGCGGCCGCGATGAACGCACTGATCGACGATAGTCCTCCGCTCGTCCTTCAGGCGTCGTCCGGAGATTCGAACCCGAATGATATGAAGCGGATCGTCGGGCTGGTCGGGCTATATAAGCGGCAGCATTTTGCGGACAAGGAAACCGGGAACGCCGTGATCAACAAGGTCGCGGGAATGATAGAAGCGATCCCGGTAAAGCAACGTACATATGAACTTACGTCCGCGCCTATGCTCAACCGTTTGGCACGCCGAGCCGATGACCTGATGGATAAGGCCACACCGCGGTGGGGCGGGGGACGCATCGGCAATATCGTGGCGGACCTCAAGAAATCGACCGAGGATTTCAAGCGAACGACCAAAGAGACGATGGACGCGTTCGCGATGTTCAAGCCGTTCATGATCGATAACGAGTATCTATATCGTTCCGATAATGTGCGGGCTTTGATGTCGCTAATTAAGGACAAGGAAAAGGACCTGCTGCCGTGGTATCCGGAAAAACTGGACTGGTACGACTACTGGCTGAACATTCACTTTCCGGGGATGAGAAAGTGGGTGCTGCCGGCGCTCGAGGAAGAGTTGAAAATGCAGGAGCGCCGGTCGCATACCTATCGCGACTTGCTCGACCTGTTCGAAACCGCGACCAAGCGCTTTCCTACGCGTGTCGCGATGCGCATCGAACGCAACGGACGTAAGGAGCAATACACCTTTGAGGACGTTAGGGAACTGACACTCCGGGCGGCGGGCTTTCTCGCGGAGAAGGGGATCAAGGCGGGCGACCGTGTGATCCTGTTCTCAAACAATATGCCGGAGTGGGGAATGACCTATTTCGGGATATTGAAGGCCGGGGCCACAGCGGTGCCGATCGACCCGGCAAGCTCGGTCGAAGAGATCATCAACTTTGCAAAGGCCGGCGAAGTTTCGGCGATCGTCCTATCGCCGAAGCTCGATGCGGAAAATCCCGAACTGCGGGAAAAGATCGCCGAGGCGTGGGGTGCTGACACTATTGGTCCCGGTGGTACGAAGAAGAAAAAGAGTGCCGCAACAGCACGCGGGAAAAAGAACGCCGACCTCGCCGGACAAACGGAAGATGCGGACAAGAGTGTCCGCGCTCCGGTGGTATGGACCTTTGAAGAGGTCTTCGAGATGCCGGACGAGATCGAAGAGGCAAAGCGCCTCGCGCTGCTTCCGCCGAAGGTGCTCGGCAATGCGGTTGCGTCGCTGATCTTCACATCGGGTACGACGGGCAAGCCGAAGGCCGTGATGCTCTCGCACAAGAATTTCACCAACATGATCTCGATGCTTTCGAGCGTGCTGGATATGGACATCACAGACGGCGTGCTTTCGGTACTGCCGATGCACCACACTTTCGAGTTCTCGGCGGGATTCCTGACGCCTTTCTCAAACGGCACCCAGATCGCCTATCTCGACGACCTGACCAGCGAAGAGCTGACGCGTGCGATAGAGAACGGCCACGTCACCGGTATGGTTGGTGTTCCCGCGCTTTGGGAGATGCTGCATCGCCGGATCAAGACCCGTTTACGCGAACGCGGCGATTGGATCGCCGACGCGGCCGACAACATGATCGAGTTCAACGCCTGGATCCGCGACAATACGCCGTTCAATCTGGGTCCGATCGTGTTTTTCCCGATCCATCAAGGGATGGGCGGGAAGATGCGGTATCTGATCTCGGGCGGTTCGGCGTTGAGCGAAAAAGTTCAGAAAGACCTGCACGGACTTGGCTTCACGGTGCTCGAGGGCTACGGCCTTACCGAATCGTCTCCCGTGCTGACGGTCGCCCGGCCGGGCAATAAACTTATCCGCGGCAGCGTAGGCAAACCGCTCCCCGGCGTCGAGGTCAAGATCGACGAGCCCGATCCGAACGGCGTCGGCGAGGTCCTGGCTCGCGGGCAGAACATAATGCTCGGCTATTACAACAACGAGGATGCGACGGAGGACGTGCTGCACGATCGTTGGCTGAAAACGGGCGACCTGGGCAGAATCGACGAGGAAGGGAATCTTTATATCGTCGGGCGGTCAAAGGACGTGATCATCGACTCTAACGGAAAGAACGTCTATCCGGACGAGACCGAAGATATCTACAGCAAGTCTCCGCTTGTAAAGGAAATGAGCGTCGTCGGGCTGCCCGATGACGATGGCGGCGAAAAGATCGCGGCGCTGGTCGTGCCGGACTACGAACAGGAGATCACGTTGTCGCGTGCCGAGGTAAATAAGCGGATCGAGGAGCATTTCCGCGAGGTCTCGGGCGGCATACCGTTCTCTAAGCGGGTCAAGGTGCTGCACGTGACGCCGTTCGAACTCCCCCGCACGGCGACGCGAAAGGTGAAGCGGCCCGAGGTGGTCGAGATGCTTATTACGCTCGAAGAGCGTGCCCGAAACAAGACGACGGCGGTCGTCGAATCAAAGGGCGACGACAATCTGCTTTGGATAAGGAAGATCGTTGCGACGGTTTCGAGCCGTCCGCTTTCCGATGTGCAGATCGAAGACAAGCTTACTGACCTGGGATTCGACTCGCTGATGTTCGTGGAGTTGCAGGCGGCGATAGAAGACGCGGGCGGCCGCGTTCTTTCGCCCGACACGCTGAACGAGGTTCAGTCAGTAAGGGAACTGCTGACGGCGGTTCAACGAGTGGACAAAACAAAACGGCTCGCCGACGAACCGAAGTCAGAAGAGAAAAAGGACGACGAGGACATCTTTATTCCGTCGTTGGTTCGAAGGGTGGGCAATGCGGCGGTCGATTTTGCACAGGAACGGCTATATACGAACGTGCTGGATACGACGATCGAGGGGCAGGGGAACGTTCCGCAGCACGTGAATTTCGTAGTGGCCCCGAACCATGCGTCGCATATCGACACCGGCCTAGTGAAAAAAGCACTGGGCAAGGATGTGGCGGAGCAGACCGTAGCGGTCGCCGCCGCGGATTATTGGTTCGATACGAAGTATAAGCGGGCGTATATGAACAATTTTACGACGCTCGTACCCATTGAGCGTTCCGGCGGTTTACGGCAATCGCTAAGGCACGTAACGCGCATCTTAAATGAGGGCTACAACGCCCTGATCTTCCCCGAAGGCACACGTTCGCTGACGGGCGAGATCGCCGAATTCAAACCCGTTATCGGTTACCTCACGCTGCACCAGAAGGTAGGAATATTGCCAATTTATATCTGGGGCACGTTCGAGGCCTATCCAAAGGGAATGACTATTCCGAAACGGGATAGCATCGGCGCAAAGGTCGGCGCAAAGATCGGCAGCTTTCTTTCTTACGAGGAATTGCGTGATATGACCGAGGGTGTGCCGAATGCCGAGGCATACAGGTTGATCGCCGCGCGGGTGCAGCACGAGGTTGAGAATATGCGTGACGGCAAACGCGACAAATTTGACGTGCCGGCGCTGCGGAAAAAATGGAAGGCCGAGAGGCGAAAGACCCGAAAACAGGAGCCGATGATAGACGAGTAGAGGCCCCGGAGGGCCTCTTTAGTAAACTAACGAGCGTTCTGAATTGCAGGAAGAAGCAAGGCGATCAAGACCGGTACGCCAGCCGATACAACTAGAAGTTCGATCAGTGTGAAGCCCAGTGCACCTTTTACGCGATTGATTGTTTCTTTCATTTTATTATCTCCTTTGGTTATTAATAGGCGGCATAACTGCCACCGGTTAGGAATGCGGTATATCGGAAGAAGAACTATCATCGGCCTGAAACTTTTTTTCATCGCAGACTCGTAATTAGTAGGACCCGGACAGAAATTACAAAACCTTCAAGCAATTATGACCAATAAAATACTATCGCTCGCAGTGACAATTCTTCTGACGACGTCAATTTTGATCGGCCAGAATTCTCCCTCGTTCAAGATCGATTACGAGAAATTCACGCTGCCGAATGGGCTGGACGTGATCTTCCACGTCGACCGTTCGGACCCGGTTGTGGCGGTTAACCTTACTGCACATGTCGGCTCTGCACGTGAAAAGGCGGGCCGCACGGGCTTTGCCCATATGTTCGAGCACCTGCTCTTTCTTGAATCAGAGAACCTTGGCAAAGGCGGGCTCGATAAGCTGAGCGCAAGGATCGGCGGTTCGGGAGCGAATGGCTCGACCAGTCGCGACCGCACGAACTATCTGCAGACCGTGCCGAAAGATGCATTGGAGAAAATGCTTTGGGCCGAGGCTGACAAGCTTGGCTGGTTCATCAATACAGTAACCCAGCCGGTGCTCGAAAAAGAGAAGCAGGTCGTTAAGAACGAGAAGCGCCAAAGCGTCGATAACAATCCGTATGGCCATACATCGTACGTGATCGATAAGGCCATGTATCCGGCCGACCATCCCTATAACTGGCAGGTGATCGGGTCGCTTGACGATCTACAGGCGGCTGAACTCGACGACGTGAAGGAATTCTTCCGCCGATGGTATGTTCCCAACAACGTGACGCTGGTCGTCACGGGCGATTTCGACACCGTCCAGGCGAAGAAGTGGGTAGAGAAGTACTTTGGCGAGATCAAGCGCGGCGAAGATGTGGAGCCGCTCGAGAAGCGTCCCGGCATTGTGAAGGAGACGGTGAAGCTGTATCACGAGGATAACTTTGCCCGTCTGCCGGAGCTGACAATGGCATGGCCGACGGTAGAGCAGTTCCATCCCGATTCCTACGCACTTGCGGTTCTTACCGAATACCTTGCCTCGGGTAAAAAGGCTCCGTTCTATCAGGTGATCGTCGAGGACAAGAAGCTGGCACCTAATGTTGGGATGTTCAATCGTGACAGCGAACTCGCCGGTGCGGTGATACTTTCGATACGCGCTTTCGCGGACAAGGATCTCGACGAGGTGTCCGCGGCGGTGAACGAAGCATTTGCGAAATTCGAGAAAGAAGGGATCTCCGCAAAGGACCTCGACCGTATTAAGGCCGGGCAGGAGACCTCATTCTACAATTCGCTCTCGAGCGTGTTGGGCAAAGGCGTTGTGCTTGCCGAGTATAACTACATCAAGAACGATCCCGGTTATATCGAGCAGGACATCAAGAACATGCTCGCCGTAACGCCGGCCGACGTGGTGCGGGTTTACGAAAAACACATCAAGGGGAAAAACTATGTAGCCACGAGCTTTGTGCCGAAGGGCAAGGTCGAACTTGCACTTGAGGGCTCGAAAAAGGCAGAGGTCGTAGAGGAGCAGATCGTACAGGGTGCGGAAGACGCGGTGGATCCGGACGTCGAAGCGAAATATGAAAAGACGCCGTCGACGTTTGACCGTTCGGTCGAGCCGCCGTATGGCCCGGAGCCGCAGGTGACCATACCGACGGTGTGGGACGAGAAGCTCAGCAACGGAATGCGTGTGCTCGGTATCGAGCACAACGAGGTCCCGCTGGTCCAATTCGAGATAGTCATCGACGGCGGCCAGTTGCTCGATGACCCAAATAAAGTTGGCGTCGCTAATATGATGGCGCGGATGATGACCCAGGGCACGAAAAATAAGACTCCCGAAGAGCTTGAACAGGCAATACAGCAGCTTGGAGCGTCGATCTATGTATCGGCGGGAACGGAGAACATACGCGTGACCGGCAACACGCTCGCACGTAATTACCCGCAAACGATCGCATTGGTGGAAGAGATCCTGCTCGAGCCTCGTTGGGATGCAAAGGAGTTCGACCTGGTCAAGCAGAGTACGATCAGTCAGATCCGGCAGATGGAGGGCAATCCGAACGCGATAGCACAGCTCAGATTCAGCGAGCTGACCTATGGCAAGGATAATATTCGCTCGCGGAATATTCTCGGGACGATCGGGTCGGTCGAGTCGATCACGCTTGACGACCTCAAAGCATTCTATGCAAAGAGCCTTTCGCCGTCGGTCGCAAATATGCACGTGGTCGGGGCACTCGATAAGGCAAAGGTAACGGCACCGCTCGCCTCTCTTAATAAGCGATGGACGGCAAAGAAGGTCGAGATACCGAGCTATAAGACGCCCGCGGCACCGGCGAAGGCACAGGTCTATTTCTATGATGTTCCGGGGGCCGTGCAGTCCGTTGTCCGCATCGGTTATCCCGCGCTGGCGCAGACGGACAAGGATTATTACCCTGCGGTGGTGATGAACTACATTCTCGGTGGCGGCGGTTTTGCGTCGCGGCTGACGCAGGAACTTCGGGAGGGTAAGGGGTACACCTACGGGATCAACTCGAACTTCTCGGGAACGACGACGCCCGGGCCGTTCATGATCCAGAGCGGCATTCGTGCGAACGTGACTCTCGAGGCGGCCCAGCTCGTGAAAAGCATCATCGACGACTATCCGAAAACCTTCTCGGATACCGACCTGGCAACGACGAAGAGCTTCCTGATCAAGAGTAACGCCCGTGCATTTGAGACTGCGGGTGCAAAGCTCAACCTGCTTGAGAACATAAGCAAGTACGGCTGGAAGGCTGATTACGTGAAGGAACGTGAGCAGATCGTCCGTGATATGACGGTGGCTCGCATTCGTGAGCTTTCGGGCAGGTACCTCGACTCGGGCAAGATGTATTGGCTGGTCGTCGGCGATGCGAAAACTCAGCTTCCGCGGCTGAAGGAGCTCGGCTTCGGCGAGCCGATCTTGCTGAACAAGTAACCGATCGTGATAGCCGTCACGCTTGCCGGGATAAAAGCCTCGGCGGGCGTGGCGTCACTATATAAAATGGCGAAAAAGAAAGCACTGGCAAAGGTGGAGAAAGAGATCCTCATCACCGGCGGGACGGGGTTCCTCGGCGGCGAGGTCGTACGTCAGCTCTTGGACGCCGGTCATAAAGGGCTGCGAGTGATGGCCTCTTCTGTGCCTGCGTGGATGAAAGACTCGGGGATAGAGGCGGTTGAAGGCTCGGTCGCCGACCGCGAGGCCGTTGGTGATGCAGTTAAGAACGTCAGACTTATATACCACCTGGCCGGGAAGGTTTCTCGGGTCAACGACGACGCTGCGGCGATGAACCGGGTGCATCTGGAGGGAACTCGAGTACTTTGCGAAGCCGCGGCCGAGGCCGGTGTTCAAACGATGGTGCTTGCTTCATCGAGCGGCACGATCGCCGTCAGCGAAGAGCCCGAGGTGATCGACGAATCGTATCCGCAGCCCGTGGAGATAATCTCGCAGTGGGCATATTACGCGTCGAAATATTATCAGGAGCGGGCCGCGCTCGAGAACTTTGACGGCGACGGGCGCAAGCTCGTGATAATGAACCCGACGCTGCTACTGGGTCCCGGCGACGACCGGCTGAGCTCCACTAAGGTCGTGCTCGATTTCCTCGGGCGTAAGATCCCGTACTGCCCGAGCGGCGGGCTTAGCGTGGTCGATACACGCGACGCTGCTGCGGCATTTCTTAACGCGGCTGAACGCGGCGGGCATCAGGAAAAGTACCTGCTGGGGTCTGCGAATCTCAAATTTGATGAGTTTTTCGGCCGGCTTGAAAGGCTTAGCGGAGTGGCGGCGCCGATGCTGCATGTGCCGAAAAAGATCGCGGTTGCCGGGGCGGGCTTTATCGATTCGGTCTTCCGAAACTGGAACAAGACTTCCCCGATAGAGCCGGGCGAGGTTCAGCAGGCCGAATATTTCTGGTACCTCGACTCGACCAAGGCCCGTGAAGAGCTAGGCTTCGAGCCCCGCGATGTTCAGGAGACGCTGAACGACACAATTACCTACGTACGCAAAAACTTTCTGGGTTCGGATATCTTCTAACCTCGTTCTTCATCCGTTTCCTGCGGCTTGCCGAGCAGCTTGTACGCAAAATAGATGACCAGCCCGACAGCGATCGCCACCAATATGGGCAGGCTTTCGTTCAACACGCGTTCGTCCATGAGCAGCCAGCCGATCAATACCAGGGAAACGACGGTTGCGA
>DATHVL010000004.1:0-9031 GCA_035461325.1 Pyrinomonadaceae bacterium | reverse complement strand
CACAGCAAACCCGCCGCGGAGCACACCTTCACGATTCTTTCCGAAGATAAAGGCACCAAGTCCGCTTTGGAAGTTCGGCGACCACGCCACCGCGATACGCGGCTGGAAGTTGTCTTTGTCCGCGTTGTACATCGGGGGAGCGTTATTCTTTTTACCCGACCGCTCAATGAGGATCGGCTCATCGTAATTTCCACCTTGTCGTGCGGCGTTCAACCGCCGTTGGAAATACTCGTCCAAGGCGATGTTCGGAGCCGCCTCAAATCCGCTGGTTTCATAAACCGGCGTAGAATAACCGTAGCGAAGTCCAAGGGTTAAAGTGAGGCTCGGACGTACCTTCCAGGAATCCTGAACATAAAAGTCGTACTCTTCGGTTGCGAACTCTCGTTCAGTCGGCGTCCCCGAGATCCGGTTTCCGTCGATATCATAATTCTGTCGCGCCGTATACTGGTTCAACCGTCCCAAAAGGGCTACGAGCGATGACTGAGCTGAACGGATCCAAGCGTCGTCAACGTTCGTACCCCAAGTGGCTTGGGTATAGCGATTTACGATCGCCGTAACGCTCGATCCGCCACCGGAATAGAATCCGAAGTTGGCGACAGCGGTGTCGAACGCCGCGCCCCAATTTACACGCTTGTTACGGATCAAACGTATGTTCGTCCCGAACTGAACAGTGTGATTGCCCTTGATCCAAGTCATATCATTGGCAAAATTATGCGTCGGATTCACTCGGCTAAAGGCACGGGCATACGAATTGGATTGATAAATATCTCGGAAGGTTATGGCATTTTCCTGGATCTCGCCTTCATTACTAAACGCAAGGCGGGTCAAACCATAACTGAACCGATTCGTCAGACTTGAATTAATCAACCACGTGTAATTCACCCCCAGCCCGATCGGATGGCTCCATTGCGTCGTCGCGGGAGTGTCGGGGAAAAACTGGGCTATACCGAAATGATCGTTTTGGTAGTTTCCTCTCAAACTGACCGAATGCTTTTGGTCTCTCGTAATGCTCCAGTCAAATTTAGCTGAATGAGTGTTCAACCTCGTCGGAACTGATGCATTAAATCGATACCCCCCAGTATTAATCCCGTCACCGGCTAGCGTGGAGTTGGCGGGGTAACGAGCGGCCGCGCCTGCAAGCAATGCCACGACGTTAGGGTTCACATCTACCACCGGGACGTCACCGGCGGCTGTAAAAGAGTTGATAGTAGGAGTGTCGATGCTACGGAGCACGCCGCTTGAATCATAAAACTGCATGATCCCTTGTCCGAGTGTGGCAAGGGGAACAAGTCGGGTCACCGGAACGCCTCTTGCTTCACGCATCCCCTCATAATTGTAGAAGAAGAATAGACGGTCCTTAACGATTGGTCCGCCAAGGCTTCCACCGAATCCGTTGCGAATCAGCTTTGGCCTGGGGTTTTTTTCCGCTCCGAGGGCCTCGATGCCATTGATGACCTCAAGATCGTCGGCCTCCCAGTTGCCGCCTGCATTGTTGAACCAATCATTAGCATTGAAGTAATCGTTACGATGGGCTTCGTAAAGGTTACCGTGCCATTCGTTCGATCCGCTCTTGGTAATAAGCGCGATCTGAGCTCCGGCCGACCGTCCGCGGGTTGCGTCGGGGTTCGACGTCGTCACGCGGAATTCTTCGATCGAGTCCGGGGTAACACGGATAACCGGCGTAAAGGCGGTTCCTTCCTGCTGGTTGTTTACGTCGATACCGTCAAGAGTGATGTTCGCCTGGTCGGAACGTCCGCCGGCGACATACCCTCCTGCAGTAACCGCAGGCTGCAGGCTAAGAAGCGCCGCGACGTTGCGGCCTTCGAGCGGAAGTTGCGAGATCTGCTGAGAAACAAAGTTGTTACCCAAGCTCGCATCCTGTGTATTGACGATGCCCTCGATGCCGCTGGCATCCACGGTGACGGTCACCGTAACCTCGCCGATCTCCAAAATGATGGGCATCGAGGTCACGTTGTCCACCAACGCCTGAAAAGGCGTGGTCACCGCGCGGTTAAAGCCGGCGGCCTCAACTTCGACGCGGTAATTGCCCGGCTGAAGGCCGGCAAAACTATATTGACCTTGTGAATTGGTCGTGGTCGTACGCGTAAAACCGGTGTCCGGGTTCACGAGTCGTACCGTTGCACCGGGAACAGATCCGCCGGCCTGGTCCGTGACCGAACCATTTACGCCCGACGTTCCTGCCTGTGCAAATGCGCTGTTGACCGCAAATACGGCCAACAGTAACGACGCACGGCTGATAAGGGCCCTCGTCTTAAGTTTGCTAACTCTCATAGCTCCTCCATTGGTAGTGTTGAAAATGGCGAAAAGAATTTCCACAGTTCATAACGCATTTTGCGTTCCATAGGGGGTTAACACGTGGATTTCTCGACATTTACAGGGGTTTACGACATCGCAGCCTCGGCCGGGACTGCCGCAAAGTTCAAACTTTTCGGATAAAATTCAAATTTTCGGGGATTTGAACGATAGCGGAATTATAACGATTTCCGTGGATTTATCAACTTCGATGCGGATTTGGCAGCTGCCGCGCCCGTCCCAACGGCCGTAGCGATCGTCGGCGAGACCGGGTTAGCGACGTCACCGATACCCCAGATTCCCGGACAGTTTGTCCTCCCCTCCGCATCCACCACGATATAACCTTCTGGGTCCATTTCGACCTGCCCGGCCACCAGTTCGCTATTGGGCCGGACACCGATCCGGATGAGCACGAGGTCGGCTTCGATCACTCTTTCGTTCTCCGATTCGAGCCCTTTTACGGTAACCCCTTCGACAGTGTGCCTTCCTACGATCGAAGTAACTGTATGATTCGTTAATACCTCGGTCGACCGATCATCTAATACGGGATCGACGAACTCCCGGCGGGCCCGAAACGATTCCCCCCGGTGGATAAGCGTGATGTGCGAGGCATATTCGCGAAGTATCAACACGTTTTCGAAAGCAGCATCCCCGCCGCCGATGATAACCACTCGACGTCCGCGGGCCGACTCCTTTTCGCCGGCCCCCGATGCCAGGATCCCCTTCCCTTCAAATTCGCTTTCTCCCGGCACACCCAACGTCCGTCGCCTGACTCCTGTTGCAATGAACAGAGCATCTGCGTGAAGCACCTTGCCCGAATCGAGCATGACCGTTCTCTCGATCGTATCGACGCCGGTTACGGCGGACCCGGTCAGCACTTCGAGGTCAAAACGTTCAAGCGAGTCAATGAATCGTTTTTTCAACTCCGCACCGTCCCGGACGCCCAGACCCGGGTAATTTTCGATCGGCGAATGGATCAGTTCGAGCTGCCCCCCCGGCTCATTTCCCTGCTCGATAAGAGTCGCCCGCAGCCCGAGGTCGGCACACCAGATGGCAGCTGAAATTCCCGCTGGGCCGGCTCCTATCACGATCACATCGTGCTGGATTTTAGTCAGATCGTTCATACCGTCTAAATTGCTCTTTTTTGTCAACCGAACGTGTCAATATTTGTCACTTTGACCGCCCGTTACATCAGTCCGCAACGGTAGTTTCCCCTAGATCGAGCCGTATTTACCGAACGCACTAGGGTTTGGCTCAACGATTGATAATGGCACCATTATTGCTTTAGGAACAAGTCTGACGTCGGTTTTGCCGAAGGCGGGCCGTCTCTAAACGCTCGAAAACCACTTGCGGTCCGCACCGAAATTCCTATGAGATTAGAAATCGATCAAGTTCCGGGCACAACGCCTTACACGCCTGCGCCCTCGTCTTCTAACAAATCCGAGGCCCGAGCGGCTGATCTGCTCGAGGCCGGGATTCGAGCAGCCAAAAACGGCGAACGCTCCGCTGCCCGCACTTCTTTGCTTGAGTGCACAGAACTCGATCCGCAAAACGAGTCGGCATGGCTCTGGCTTGCTTCCATCAGCGAATACCCCGAAGAGCTCCTCGTCTTCCTCAAGAACGTTCTAAGTATAAATCCTACGAACCAAAAAGCGCTTGAGTGGAGCAATGCGACATCGGCCCTTATGGCCAAGACATTTGTCGAACGCGGTGTGGTGGCTGTCGATCAAGGCAACAAGGCTGAGGCGGCCGACCATTTCAATTCGGCCCTTGACCAGGATCCCGGCTGCGTAGCGGCACTAATGTGGCTGGCGTCGATCGAAGAGTCAGAAGCCGCAAAAATCATGTATTGGGAAAAGGTGCTTGCTGTTGATCCGGAGAATGCAGATGCTCGGTGCGGTGTCGATTCCGTCCGTCAGCAGCGTATCGAAAAAGGACTGAACGAAGCAAAGTCCGCCGCGGTCGCCGGCCGCAGCGCCGAGGCATTTGGCCTGCTGGAATCCGTAATTAGTGAGTCGCCTGACAACGAAGAGGCCTGGATGCTTCGGTCGATGTTCACCGAAAATTTTGCAGAAAAGATCCGTTCCTTTGAGCGGGTACTTGAGATCAACCCCGAAAATGCCGCCGCCGCAGCGAGCCTTGAATCGCTTCGAATGCTCGAAACCGTGGTGCCTGTAGAACCCTCAGCTCCCGTCCACACGGATAATGAAGAGATCCGGGACGAGAGGTATCTAACGATAGAGGTGGGCAAATTTGTTGAAGAGCTTCCGGATGAAAAGCATCCGACACAGGACCTGGAGCTGCCTGAAGGCGTGATGGAGGCATTCGGTTCGCCCGAACCCGCGGACGACAGTAGCATTTCAGAAGACACTCCGGTCTCGATCTCAGAGCCGGCGGAACTTCCGTTCATCGACGAGGCCGAACTGGACGCAGCGGACGACTGGGAAAACGAGGTGGTTGCGGAGATCCTGAGCCCTGAAGAATTCTCGATCTTGCCGCCGAACATCCCTCTCGACCCGAACCCCAGTGAAAACTTTGAGATCGATCCGTACGCAACGGTGATCGTGAACCGCGCGGAGATAGTCGAAGAAACTAAGTGGGATACAGTAGGCGCATCGCTTCCCGAGGTCGAACCGCCTTCGCCTGAAGCATTCGATACTTTTGAGGACGAAACAGTGCCGTCGGAATCCGAATACCGATCTGAGCCGTGGGTAGCGATCGATCATGGGCCGAGCGTTGACGCATCTGCACACCCGATGACCGAGTTCGAAACCACCGTTGACAGCCCGGCCGTTCATCTCAACGGCCACTCACCGGAGTCGATTAACGGCAATGGCGTCCATGCGTTCGAATGCCCCTTTTGTAAAACCGCCAATGACCCGCTCGTCGCCGCCTGCCAGTCGTGCTTTGCCGGCCTCACACTCTCAGATCTGGAACTGCTGCTGGAAAACCGTCATGTTGACCGGGCCGTGGTTCGTCAGGCCGTGGAGAACATGGAGGTCGAGAAGCGCCTGCGGAAGTTCAGCGAATATGAACTGACAATGCTGGGCATCGGCCATCTCAATATAGGTAACTTCGAAACGGGCTACTCGTTCTTGCTTGAAGCGACTCAGGAAAATCCGAACAACGTGGTGCTCGCAAGTTACGTGAACGGCCTGCACATTCGCATTGAAGAGATCCGCAGCCGCTTGGAATCCGCAGATTCGATGACCCGCGGGAAGACGATCCTTGTGATCGACGACAGCCCCACGATCAGAAAGCTCATCTCCGGAAAGCTGGAGAAATCCGGGCACAATGTGTTTTGCTCGGCTGACGGGGTCGAGGCAATGGAACGGCTCCAGGACCTCGTTCCGGATCTTATCCTTCTCGATATCGCGATGCCCCGCATGGACGGATATCAAGTTTGCAAGATGATCCGGGCTAACGATGCCACCAAAGATGTTCCCGTTGTGATGATCTCAGGTAAAGACGGATTCTTTGATAAGGTTCGCGGGCGAATGGCGGGAACGTCAGGCTATATCACCAAGCCGTTCGGGCCGGAGACACTAATGAAGATCGTCGAAATGTATCTGCAAAACGGCTCAATGGAGGATTTTGCGGACGACGGCCTCCTCGAAGATGAATAACATTGCTGCACACTACCGGGCCGACGGCCCCAACTCCCGTTGCGAAATTCCCGCCGCGAGTACGACAGATCGATACCTCGCCTTTAACTACGGAAAACGTGAGTGCATCATCCCGGCGGATGAAGTTTCGGAGATCTTGAGCTCGCTTACGATCTCTAGAGTTCCGGGGGCGGGGCTCGGGATCCGCGGGATCGCGATACACCGCGGCGATATTCTTACCGTCGTGGAAATGGCCGAACTTATGCCGGATGAATTCCGTACCTACGAACCCGGCTCAAAGTTTCTCGTGCTCGGGAATGATACCGGAGCCTCACCTCTCGCGATCTCGATCGGTGACACACTCGGATTTACTGACCTTTCGGGCCCGCACGACGATGCGGAGAAACCACCGCCCTTCTATCTCCGCCTCCGCCAGATCAGAAAATTGCTCGGTCCACAGCCACAAGATTAACCCCGCTACATGCCCTCCAACAAAGCCGAATCCATACTCAACTCCCTCCGCTCCCGTGTTTGGCTTGCGGTCTGCGGCCTTGCCTTGGCTAACTGCGTCGCGGGAGTCGGTGCCTATCTGGTGGGAACTTTGGTCCTCTCAAGTCCGCTGATACCCCTTCTCATTGCATTCTCGCTATCCGCAGTTGTAACTTTGGCCTATGGCAGGTGGCTGGCGGATGAGGTGGTGCGTCCTGTAAAAAAGGTCAATCTTGCTGCAAAGTCCATCGAACGAAATCCGACCACCCCACTCCCGTCAACAACCGGCTCGAGCGAAACCGACGAGATCCTCTTCAGCCTTCAACGTAATAACCGCCAATTTGTAAACCTGATCAAGCTCATGGACCGCGTGTCGGCCGGAGATACTGAGGCGGCGGTGCTTCCCCTGGACAGCCCGGACAAATTGAGCTCATCATTCCAAAAGCTGGTCGCGAAGGTAACCGAGTCGATCGACGCACTCAATACTCTCGAAGCGATGCGTGCGGAATTAGCCGCGATCACGACCGAGTTGGAAAGGGTTGAGAGCTCCAGGTCGATACCTGATTTCAGCGCGAATTCCCCCCAAACCGCGGCACTTTCTGACGCACTAAACCGCTGCATGGCCAACCTGGCCGGCGAAATGCGCCAACTCCGGACGGAGATACACAATGCGTCACCGGCTGCTGACGATGCCGCCGCCGCGCTCAAGTCGACCCGCGAAACGGCAGAGAGATCGGTCGAATCGCTGAGCAAAACGATCGCCGCCGTCAAAACGGGGGCCGGCAGCGTCACAGACCATCCGGGCACCGATCCCGGTATCGGCCATGCCGAGGCCCGGTCGGCGACGAAATTCGGGGCGGCAGCCCAACAGATCCGAGAAGCCGCGAGTCGCGCAGGCCAGCCTCGCCGGCACGCCGGAGAGCTGCAGCGCCTAATGCGTAAACTTCGCGAACGATCATCGGCCCTCGCCGGCATACTCCGTAGCGTGGAAGATATCACCCGCCGTACCAAGCTGATCGCTCTAAATACGTCGCTGACGGGGGATGCCCGCGGCGACCTCGCTCCGTTTACCGACGAATTCAAGGTTCTGTCGGAACGCGGGGAGCGGATCAAGAAAGAGATCGTGGATCTCGAGCGATCGATCGTCTCCGAAATAGCGGACTGTGAGTCCGCGGTCCGTGAACTGACCGCTGACGGCGCGGAACTTCATATTTTGACCGGTAACAGCGCGGCGATATTAACCGAGATCGAACCTGCCATCGCATATTTGACCGAAATCCCCGAAAAAATGGCTGCGATCACTGAAACCTCACGCCGCGACCGCGAGGACGTGATGCGTTCCGTTTCTTCAGGCTATTTTGAACTGGAAAATTGCCTGCCGTCCCTCCGCGCTGCCGAACAAAAGGTCAACACTCTGCGAGATTCGATCAAGAATGCAACAGCTACGGGTGCGTCCGATGACGAGCCGGTGTTAGAAACATATGAGGCCGGTTCGCCCGTGAGCCCCACGGGATCGATCGAAACAGTTTTGGAACAATGACCCCCATGGATAGCTCACTTTGGAATCTCCTACTCAAAACTTGCTCAGCGGCCGGTGCGTTGTTACTCCTCATCGCAACCGTCATTTTGGCCTTTATGCTCCTGGGCTTCACGGATGACCTGCTCCCTGCGTTTCTCTCTCTCATCCTTGGCACCATCCTGTCGTCAGCGGCTCTCGTAGGCTTTGTCCTTACTGGGGCCCGCTCGAAACGGCAGATCGAGTCCGTTGAGCAAGCCCTCGACCAACTTGCTGACGGCCGCCTTGTATCGAGCGGGGAGACCGGCGAGATCTTTGACCACATCAGAAACGTTTCAGATTACTTGGCCACGAGCGCCGCCCGGCTCGCTTCATTAACATCGAACGGCCGCCCCGTAAAGATCGACGCTTCGATCGACGGTGATGTGCTCGGTGAGGCGATCCGCGCTCAAGAAACTTATTTGGCAGCCGTCGAGCAAGACAGCGAGATCGGGAACACGATTCGAGGCGATCTCGCCGAACTAGTTCGGCTGGCCGACTCTCTCGTGGCGTTCGACCTATCTGTTGCATGGGAAAGCCGATCGCCTGAGGCGGCCTCTGCTGCGGAAGCATTCAACACCGGCATTACCGCCTTGCGGGCCCGTGTCAAAGGCATCCGTGATTCAGTGGTGCGGCTGAGTTCGGCCGCCTCTGAGTTTGAGGAAGTTGCCGAGCAAATGCTTCGGAGCAGCAACGCACAGGGCACCCAGATCGAAAGATCTGCCGGCGGGATCGCAGGGCTCGCAAGGCAGATGCACGGACTGGAAGGCCGCTCCGCCGATTCACTGAATCGAGCGAACGAACTTCAGCTCGAGATCACGGCCGGCTGCAAGGCGGCTGACGAGAACGTGAACGTAATGGCGGCCCTGCGAAAGCAGATACAGGAAAGCTTGCGTAAGGTCAAAAAGCTGTGTGAACGGTCTCAAGAGCTGGGGCAGCTTACTCAGTCTATCGATGAACTATCTGAGCGGCTGAGCATGCTCGCGATGAACTCATCTTTGAAATATTCGCAGGCCGGCCGATATTCGATTGAGGCAGAACAGGTAGCCGACCGTTGTGCCAAACTCGC
>DATHVL010000003.1:0-2583 GCA_035461325.1 Pyrinomonadaceae bacterium | reverse complement strand
GGGCGATATAACGCTGACCAATATCGGGGCCGGTTCAGTCTCTGCCCAGAATGGTATCGGCGACATTTTTTACGACGGCGAACTTCGCCCGGGCGGCAATTTCCGCTTTATCTCGATGCGGGGGAACATCAATCTTCGCATCCCGCTGACATCTTCTTTTAAGCTAGTTGCCACGGCACCAACGACCCGCGAGATCTCGCTCGGTTCATTCGCCAATAATAATATGAATTACATGGGTGACGGACGGCGGGTTGTGGGAAGATTCGGTGACGGCAATTCCAACCTTACCGTCACAAATCAACGCGGAGCGATCAATTTCATCCGGCGATAAAAACATGTTGCGCCGTCGTAGCGTGACAAGCTATCCTATTAACGGCGATCCCGCCCGCGCGTCAAAATCCCTCCGGACTTTATAATGAGATATCCAAAAATAATCCTGCTATTCGTGTTCGTCGCTGCTTTCGTACTATCCGGCCTTGCCCAGGACCAGCGCCTGATCAAGCGAACGACTTTCAAGGAAGACCGCCTGAGCTTTGGCGTCGGCGGCACCATCTCGATAATTGGGGCCCCGCACGGATCGATCCGCGTCGAAGGATGGAACGAGCGCGAGGTCGAGATCTCTGCCGAGATCGAGGTGCATGCCTCGAATGAGTCTGACATCGAAAAGATCGCAAAGGTCACCGGTTTCGTGATGGATGAATCGCTTGGCCGCCTCAGCATCGTAACCGTGGGCACGCACGACAAAAAGTCTCTCCGCAAACTCGACAAGCGATTCCCCAAACAGCTATATGGATTGCCGTTCCGCGTGAACTACATTCTGCGGGTGCCGCAATATACCGACCTCGTCATCGACGGAGGGATCGGCGACCTCCACATCTCAGGCGTCGAAGGCACGCTTCGCGTGAACTTTCTCGATACCAATGCGGACATCGAACTCGTTGGGGGCGGATTGCTGGCCAACTTCGGAAAAGGCAGCGTAAATATCGCTATTCCTACGCATAGCTGGCGCGGCCGTTTCGCCGATGTTCAGCTTGCAAGCGGCGAGCTTGCACTGCGGCTTCCCCGCGGGCTCAATGCGGATTTTGACGCAACGATCCTTCGCTCGGGCAAGATCAATAACGGTTTCGAGGGCTTCACGCCGCGGGTCCGAAAAGCTGTCTTCACCGACAGCGTGATCTCAGCAAAGGCCGGCACCGGCAGCATTCCGCTTAAGTTTACCGTGGGTGACGGCAACATCCTGATAACTCAGTTCACGCCCGGCGGATAGCCGAAACGCCTGCATTTTTAACATCGCATCGATTAGTGGTAACGTATTTTCCGTTACCACTTTTTTATGACCATCAAATCAGATATTTGGCTTCGCAGAATGGCCGAAGAGCACGAAATGATCTCGCCCTTTCTCCCCGAACTTCTGCGCGAGGTTAATGGGCATCGGATAATTTCGGCGGGTGCATCGAGCTACGGTTACGATATGCGGCTCGCCGACGACGGGTTCAAGATCTTTACGTCGGTCCATGCCAAAGAGATAGACCCGAAGCATTTCAGCGATGAATATTCGCTGGTCGAACCCGAAATGCAGACGTCAGACGACGGCTCTAAATACTATCTCCTTCCGCCGCATCATTACGGCCTTGGCGTTACCGTGGAAACGTTCAAAATGCCTCGAAATGTGACCGGCATCGCTCTTGGCAAATCGACCTATGCCCGTGCCGGGCTCTTGGTAAACACAACTCCGCTCGAGGCCGGGTGGACCGGCCGCCTCGTCGTCGAGATCGCCAATCTGGCAAATCTGCCGCTGCGGGTTTACGTGAACGAAGGCATCGGCCAGATCCTTTTCTTCGAATCCGACGAGGACTGCGCCGTCAGCTACTCCGACCGCGGCGGAAAATATCAGGGACAGACAGGGCTTACTTATGCTAAAGTGTAGCTCTTCCGAGAGCGATGCGGGAATATTACTTCAGCATTGTCACTGTTTTTTTGGTGTTTCTTACGCTTATTGCCTTCTCCGACAACCTGATCACGGACGTACGGCAGGAAAGTAATAGTGACCCCAAGTTCATCGTCCATGGACTGTTCTGTTTGGCGTGGATGATCGTCCTTTCCGTCCAGGCAAATCTGATCAGAACTTGGCGTTATGTGACCCATCGTAACTTGGGGATCGCGGCGATCTTTATCGCAGCGGGCGTGACGATAAGTACCTTGTACGTCTTCTATGATATCTGGAACGGATGGGACAAGTTGGTATTTTACGGCCGCCCAAATCGATTTTTTCTCCCAAGTTTCGCAGTGCTGGTTACATTGGGCTATTTGAATCGAGATAAGCCGGTCCTGCATAAGCGATTCATGTTTCTCGCCACCCTGCTTATGTTAGAACCGGTTCTTAACCGGCTGCCTCTCTTCGGCCTTTCCCCATTCATTCGTACCCCACTGATCTGGAACGGGCTCTTTATTTCACTCTTCGTCTATGATTGGAAGACCCTCGGCCGCATTCATCCGATCAGCTATCTGGTCTTTATTTGGGTATATGTTGTGTGGGCGATAGCGTTCCTGACATAGCTCTCGCGGGATCCGCAACTCAAGAAC
>DATHVL010000002.1:0-12545 GCA_035461325.1 Pyrinomonadaceae bacterium | reverse complement strand
AATGGACGAGCTGACTTCGACGGCGACGGAAGGACGGACGTTTCGGTCTTCCGCGGCAGCGAAGGCAACTGGTACATCAACCAGTCGACGGATGGCTTCATGGCCTTGAAGTGGGGCCTCGCATCCGACGTTCCGGTTCCGGCCGACTATGACAACGACGGCAAGACGGACACGGCGATCTTCCGTGCGACGACGGATTCGAGCGAGTGGGACTTCTACGTCCTCAACAGCAACGGATTCACGATCTCCGGATATTCGTGGGGCCTGCCGGGTGACGTACCGGCGGTTGCCGACTATGACGGTGACGGCCGTGCGGATGCGGCGATCTATCGTCCATCGGAAGGCAACTGGTACATCCTCAAGTCGAGCGACGGCGACTTCATCATCGCCTCGAACCCGGGCGACACACCTGTCCCGGGAGACTATGACGGTGACGGAAAGGCCGACGGCATAATGTTCACGGCCGGAACGTGGACCGGAACGCTTTCGGGCGGCGGAACGATGAACACATCGTTCGGCCAGGCCGGGGACATTCCGGTACCGGGTTACTTCGATAACGATAACAAGGTCGACATGGCCCTGTATCGTCCGTCGACGGGGACCTGGCATATTCGCCAAAGCACGGATTCGGAGGTCATCGAGATACCGTTCGGCATCTCGACGGACATTCCGGTACCGGGCGACTATGACGGTGACGGACGCGACGACGTTGCGGTTTACCGCGGAGGCACGTGGTGGATCTTCGGCTCGACATCGGGCTTGATGGTCCAGAACTTCGGCCTCTCGACCGACCAACCGATCGTTGCATCGGCAAGGCCGTAAAAGGCAATTCGCCGGAAGGGGCGGCGTTACCGCTTCCCTTTCCGCATTCAAAAACAAAACTGCCGGTCCTTAACGGGGCCGGCAGTTTTATTGGTGTAAGGTGGTCAGACAGAACGGGCAAGTTCGGCGACCGCCCCGGCTAGCTCGCGGGTGTCGACCGGTTTGGTGATGTGTTTCTGAAAACCGGCCGCACGTGTTTTGGCCCGCTCCTCTTCGTGCGCATACGCGGTGACCGCTGCCATAGGTACATCCCCGCCTTCGGCCGGGTTTCTTGACCGTATGCTTTGGATCAGATCGTATCCATCCTCGCCCGGCATTCCCAGATCGGTGATAACGACATTGGGCTGCCATTCATCGAAAACGTCCAGTGCCGCGGAACAGCTTTGCGCACCCTGTGTAACGGCGCCGTACTGCTCAAGCGACCGCCGAAAGATCTCGAGCGTGTCGGAATGATCGTCCACCACAAGAACGCGAACTCCGGTCAGATCGGGGCGTGCATCCGGACGGCCGTTGGTCTCGGCTCCTTGCGTCTGCCGCGCAAGCAGCGGAAGCTCGACCGAAAACATTGTACCGTGCCCTTCGCCTTTGCTTTCAGCGGTCACAGTTCCGCCGTGCAGTTCCGCCAGGTGGCGGACGATGGCAAGGCCAAGGCCCAGCCCGCCATGAGTTCGTTTTATCGAAGAATCGACTTGGCGAAAGCGTTCGAACACATATGGGATGGATGCCGGATCGATGCCGATGCCGCTGTCGCGTACCGAGATCTGAACCGCGCCGGCGACCGTAGTAACCTTCACCCGGATGTTGCCTCCCGCCGGTGTAAACTTGATGGCGTTTGCAAGCAGATTCCAAAACACCTGCTGAAGCCGTTCAGCGTCGCCCGCCACTTCCGGTTCAACAGCTTTGAACTCGGTCTCGATCGTTACATTCTTCGCCCGCGCCGATGGATAGGCAGTCTCAATGGCCTCGCGAACGACAGGGATGACATTGACCGGCCGCATCTCCATCTTCAATTTGCCGGTTATAATGCTCGAAACATCCAGGATATCGCTTATCAGCGTATTTTGGATCTTTGCGTTCCGCTCGATGACAGACAGGGCCCGGTCGGTGTGTTCCCCGTCGATCGAGGATTTTCGAAGCAAAGCGGCCCAGCCCAGAATGGCATTGAGAGGCGTCCGAAGTTCATGTGAGACGGTGGCGAGAAATTCGTCCTTGAGACGATTTGCAGCCTCTGCCTCGTTTCGCGCTCGCCTTTCGCTAAGCAGCAGATGTTCGCGTTCAAGTTCAGAGGTTCGACGGGGCGTAATGTCATTGAAAACAATGACGCTGCCGACGGTTTCGCCATCAGAATTCAGGATCGGCGTGCGTTTGGCATCAACCGGGAGCCGGGTGCCGTCGGGCTGACGGAGTGAGAGGGTCGCGATAAAAGGATGATTTTCTCCGTCTTTCGGCGTTTCGGTCTCAAGAAGGCTCGGCAGCGCATCCTCTCCCGAAACTTCATCGGAGACGCGAAGCACTTTCTCGATGGGTTGATCGCAGGCCTCGGCCTGTTGCCAGCCCGTTATTGTGGCGGCGGCGGGGTTAATAAACGTAATACGGCCCGATTTATCGGTGGCGATAACTGCGTCACCGATACTTGCTAACGTCACCTGAAGAAACTCTCGCTGCTCCCTCAGCTTGGAGACTGCCTTTTTTCGGCCGCTGATCAGCAAAACGATAAAGCCGAGCAGAAGAGCGACGCTGACATAGCCAAATATTGCACGAGGCCATCCGGACGGATCTTCGGGCCTGGGAGCATAAACGATTACCGACGCCGTGATCGCAAGCGCGAGAAAAAGGCCCGGCCCGCGCCCGCCCCACCAGCTTGCCGCCACAAGGCCGACCACGACCGGGATCGTCAAATTTAACCGTATACCGTACTGTGAAAGGATTTGGGAAAGCCCAAAGATCAGGCCAAAAAGCAGAAGCGCAAGGCCGTAACGAGCCCACCATTTGGACGATAGTCCTTTAACGAATGGAGCCATATGCAGGGTGGGCTTCTAATATATTAAAACAATTCGGCGGATTGCGAAACCATAAAATTATCCGCATCGCAGACGCCGCGGAAGCTTCGCCGGTGCAGGGGGCACGGGCCGAGCTTTGTAAGGGCGTCGTAGTGTTGCCGGGTTCCGTAACCCATATGGCTCGAAAAACCGTAATCGGGAAACTCCGAATCGTACCGTTCCATCATCTCGTCACGGTACGTCTTCGCCAGTATTGACGCGGCCGCGATCGAATAAGAGATAGAATCGCCTTTAATGATCGCCCTTTGGGGCAGCCGAATGTCCCGAAGTTCGAGGGCGTCGATAAGGAGAAAATCAGCCGCCGGAGTAAGCGATGCAAGGGCGGCACGCATCGCCTGTTTGGTGGCCTCGAGGATATTTATGCGGTCGATCGTAGGGGCGTCGGTCTCGGCTATCGCAAACGCGGCTGCATTCTCGCGTAGCTCCAACGCGATCTCGGTGCGCTGCTTTGCAGTCAGCTTTTTTGAGTCGTTTATCGCGGCCGGAACCGGCCTTTGCGGGTCGAGAATACATGCCGCGGCGACAACGGGCCCGGCCAGGCAGCCACGGCCCACCTCGTCGAGAACCGCAATATTAAGAAAACCGCGGCTCCGAGCCTCGTCCTCAAAATCAAAGCCGATGACCCATTGATGAGCTTCGGCTTGGAGTTGGAATTCTTTCACGTTTATGCGGACCCGGGTTAAGAGGGTTCTGCCTTTGAGGATAATACCATACCATGTCCACCCACGGGCTCCGTCTCAAAGCGTTCACCGAATCCGGCGATCAGGGGGCGTCCTTTGGCAATGGCGGCTTGCACGGAGGGGAGTTTCAGCGAGGTTTCGTGGCTTGCCCTGGTATCCCAGACCTCTGTGATCCAAATAGCGTCGGGGTCTGCCGGGTCGTTGGCTACTATATAACTTAGGCAGCCGGGCATATCGCCGGTGCCCTCGAGCAGGATCTTTACCAGCTCATCGCGTTTGCCTTCGGCCGCTTTCATTTTCCCGATCAATCCGTACATCTTTTCACCTCCGAAAACTATCTCGCCGCGCGAAAAGAGGGCGTACGAGGCTGCAGCACCGATGGCTGCAACAAACTCGCGACGCCCCATCTTTTTCATAGGCTTATTATGCCCTTTTACTTGCCTGCCTTTGCTCCCTTGTTCCGCGTATCCTTTTCCTTGATGCGGGCAGCCTTACCGCGGAGTTCACGCAAATAATAGAGTTTTGCACGACGTACGCGTCCTCGGCGAACAACGTCGATGTGGTCGACCACCGTCGCATGGAGCGGGAAAATACGCTCGACGCCAACGCCAAAGCTCACCTTGCGGACAGTGATCGTCTCTCGCGCCCCGCCATGCTTGCGGGCGATGCAGACGCCTTCAAAGATCTGAAGGCGCTCTTTGTTACCTTCCTTGATGCGCACGTGGACCTTTACGGTATCCCCCGGCTGAAAAGCGGGAACGTTATCCCGTAACTGTGTTTCTTCGATCGAATCTAAGCGGTTCATATCACTTCGGCCAGAGGTCAGTGGCAGCATCGCGGCCGCCAATCACATTCACCATTATTCTCCTTCTAAAAGATCTGGTCTATTCTGTCTAGTTTTCTCAAGCGCCTTTTCGCGGCGCCATTTTTCAATTTCTTCATGATGCCCGCTGAGCAGTACATCCGGGACGGTCATCCCCCTGAACTCAGCCGGCCGCGTATAATGCGGATAATCGAGCAACCCGTCCGAAAACGAATCGTTCACCGCAGATGTATCACTGCCTAATGCCTCCGGCAATAGCCGGACGATCGCATCGACTAGCACGACCGCGGCGGGTTCCCCGCCGGAAAGCACATAATCGCCGATCGAGATCTCATCGGTTACGAGTGTCTCGTTCACCCGTTCATCGACCCCCTCATAACGCCCGCAGATCACCACCAGGTGTCGGGCGTCGTCCGCGAGTGACCTTACCCGGGCCTGCTTCAGCGGTTCGCCCTGCGGGGTGAGCATCGCGACGCGGGTTCCCTCGGGATAGGCAGCTTTATCGGCGGTGCCGACGACATGCTCGAGAGCTCCAAAGATCGGCTCGGGCTTGAGCACCATGCCGTCTCCGCCGCCAAACGGCCGGTCATCTACCATCTTGTGCTTATCGACCGCAAATTCACGGATATCGCGAATGTTGATCTCCACAATGCCCGCGAGCTTGGCTCGGCGTATGATCCCAAAATCAAAGACCTGTGCGAAAAACTCCGGAAATATTGTCAGTACATCAATTCGCATTGCGAACGTGAATTCCGGCTGCTCGACGCTAAAAATCTAAAAGCCCCTCGGGCGGGTCCACTGATATCCGGCCATTGTCGATATCCACTTCAACGCATATCGACTCAGCGAAGGGGATAAGCAACTCCTTTTCGGCTCCGGCTACCACCAGCACTTCTGTTCCCCCGGTCCGGAGAACGCCGGTGACCTTGCCCAGCTCCTTGCCATCGATCGTCACCACCCGGCAGCCTTCAAGCTCCCAGTCAAAGAACTCATCTTCTTCAAGTTCGACCGCCTCGCCCTCAGGAATGCAGATATCGAAATTCCTAAGAAGATCTGCTTCTTCAAAACTGCCGATGCCGGCGAACTGAAGTATGACGCGGGCCTTTTGAAACCGTGCCCTTTCAATTTTCAAATTACGGCGGCTGCCGTCCGGCCCGATCGCCGTTACATCGACCAGGCCCTCAAAACGTTCCGGAAAGTCGGTAAGCACATCGGCCACGACCTCACCGCGAAGGCCGTGCGGCTTGGCAACGCGGGCAATTGCAACGAACTCGGTCACCGCCGCCGCCACCTAATCCTCAACGAGGTCGAGATGATACCGCTTGCCGCTCTTTTGGCCGGATAAAAACAGCAGGCTGCGGATGGCTTTGATGGTGCGGCCCTCGCGGCCGATCACGCGGCCATAGTCATCCTTGCCTACGCGAACGCTGATGCGGACGTTCTTGCCGCCGTCAGTCTCCTCAAAGACCTCGACCGCGTCGGCATCGCCCACCATCGCCTTGATCATTTTTTCGACTGCTTCCTTCATTGGCCCTCGCAAATACGAAATCGGCCGTCGGCGCTATTCAGCAGCAGCAACTTCGGCCGGATTATTCTTGATCAGGCTCGCCACCGTTTCCGTGGGCTGAGCGCCGACGCCGATCCAGTACTGGATGCGCTCGTGCTTGAGCGAAACTTCAGCCGGGTCGGTCATCGGGTTATAAGTGCCGAGATTCTCAAGATACTTGCCGTCGCGCTTGGAACGCTTTTCCTTAACTACTACGCGATAAAAGGGTTTGCCCTTTGCACCCATTCTCATCAAACTGATTGCTAACATATTTTCTCCGTAAACCTGGTAAAGATCTACTTTTTCTTTTTGTGTCTCTTTTTCTTTTTGAGTTTTCGTGAAACCGGCTGATCCGGCTCGTCGTCCATACCCGACCCGAGCATTCCGCCGAGGCCGCCAAGGCCGCCCGCGCCGCCCATCATACCACCCAGGCCGCCCGCGAGGCCGCCCATCATTTTTTTACCCAGTCCGCCGAAAAGTCCGCCCTTATTGAGCTGCGCCATCATCTTCCGCATCTGCTCATACTGACGGATAAGCTGATTGACCTCGGCTATGGTCGTTCCCGAACCGCCCGCGATCCGGGTCTTACGGCTCGCATCCAGGATCTTGTGATCGTTCCGCTCGGACTTTGTCATCGAGTCGATGATGGCCTCGGTCTTTTTCATCTGATGGTCGACCTCGACGGATTGCTCTTCAGACAAAGCGAGTCCCCCCGTCATCTGCTCTGGGAGCATCTTCATCAGTTTGGACATGGAACCGAGCTTTTTGAACTGGCCGAGCTGAGCGCGAAAATCTTCGAGCGTAAACTGGTTACGCGACATTTTCATCAGCTGGGCCTGTGCCTCGTCTTCGTCGATCTTGCCCTGAACCTCTTCGATCAATGTGAGGACGTCGCCCATCCCCAGTATCCGCTGAGCGATCCGGTCCGGATAGAACGGCTCGATGGCGTCGTATTTTTCACCGACGCCGACGAATTTGACCGGCTGGCCGATCACTTGGCGAATTGAAAGCGCCGCACCGCCGCGGGCATCGCCGTCCATCTTGGTCAGGACAACGCCGGTTATCCCGATCCGCTCGTGAAAGACCTCGGCCGAACGTACCGCATCCTGTCCGGTCATCGCATCGGCGACAAACAGCACCTCGAGCGGCTTGGTCTCGGCCTTTATCTGCTCGAGTTCGACCATCAGATCGTCATCGATGTGCAGGCGGCCGGCCGTGTCGACGAGCAGTGTGTCGTATCCCATCTCCTGCGCGTGCTTTGTCGCACCGCGGACGAGCGTCATGGGGTCGTTGGTCTCTTTATCCTGAAAAACGGGGATGCCGACTGCACCGCCTACAACGCGAAGCTGTTCGCGTGCTGCGGGCCGGTAGACGTCAACTGAAACTAATAGCGGCTTGCGTTCCTGATTGGCCGCGAGCCATTTTGAGATCTTGCCGGTGGAGGTCGTTTTACCCGAACCCTGCAACCCCACGATCATTACGACGTTCGGGATCTGCTTGGTGAATACGAGGCGGGATGACGTACCGCCCATCAGCTCGACCAGTTCATCATAGACGATCTTGACGACCTGTTCGTGGGGGTTAAGGCCCTGCCAGACCTCCTGGCCCTCCGCTTTTATTCGGACAGCCTCGACGAAATCCTTGGCGACCTTGTAGTTAACGTCGGCCTCAAGCAACGCCATTCGAATCTCGCGCAGCGCCGCATCGACGTGCTCAGGGGTCAACTTCCCCTGGCCACGCAGATTTTTCAGCGTTTTCTTTAGCTTATCCGACAGCGATTCGAACATAAAGGCACACTTCGGCTACAAGAGTCGAAACTATAAATACTAAGTGTTATGCACAAGAGTGTCAAGAAAACACGGGACGTTAGGCGATCTTCGCAGCCCGCATTCGCCGATTTGGAATGGTTATTGCTTAATAACAGTTGAACTTTGACGAATGTGTAGCGAAACGTTACACGCTAGTTTTTTGGCAAAACAGGAGGAAATATGAAATTCAAGCATCTCGTTCTTTATTTTACGGCAGTTATTATGTCCGCGGCAGCTTCGGCAGCATGCGATTCATCAGCTGTCAACACGAATGTGAATGCGAACGTACAGGCAAACGCCAACACAGCTGTACTGACTAATACCAATGCGGTTGCCACACCTCGTGACGACAGCAATGTCACGCGTGAGGAATACGACCGCAATCGTGCAGATTATGAACGCGACCGCGGCGACAGCAAGATCGGCCAGGGCGCAAATGACAGCTGGCTGTGGTTCAAGACGAAGGCTGCTCTTGCGACGGCTGACGATCTTCGTGATTCGACGATCAACGTTGACGTCGAAAACGACGTTATAACCCTGAGGGGCTCGGTCGCTTCTGCGGCCCAGAAGGCACAGGCTGAAAAGGTCGCTCAAGGGATCGAGGGCCAGAAGGGCGTGAGAAACAATCTGCAGGTTCGCCCGGATGATTCGCTGTCGAATCAGATGACCGGCAGCAACTCGAACTCGAATTCACGATAAATATTAATTTTAAACTCCCAATTTTGCAGTACTTTGGCGGGCCGTGACGGCCCGCTTTTTTTACAGAATAATTGTCGCGATATTGAAGTAGAAGAGTAGGGTCAGTATGTCGGTCAATGCCAAAGTGATCGGCCCCGCTGCGATCTTCGAATCCTCATGTATTGCATGCAGCAGTGTGGGAATACTGAGTCCGACCAGTCCCGCTGTGAATACCGATGCAGCGATACTAAGCCCGATCACAAGGGCAGCCAAGGGCATTCCCTTCCACCCGTAAGCGATCACGCCCACCAAAGTTCCGCACGCTAGCCCTAGCAGGGCCGTGGCCGCTCCCTCTCGTCTGAACCATTCCAGAAAGCCTCTGAATGACGGTGTTCCCATATGCAGGTTTTGCAGGGTCACCGTCATCGACTGGATACTTACACTTTCCCCGAGAGCCAGGACAAGTGTCATAAAAAAGGCCAGTACGAGAGTCTCCGCGAGGGTCGTCTCATAAAAACCGGTCAGCATGGCGCAGATCGTCCCGCTTAACATCGTGGCGAGGAGCCAAGGGACGCGGAACTGGAATATGCCGAACGGCGATTTGCCTTTGATCTGCGAAATACCAAAACCGATGATCTGGAACACGTCGTCAAAATGCGGCCGCTCCGCAAAACTAAGGGTCTCTTGAGTAAACAGGCCCGCATCAATAACCCCGGCTAATCGACCGTCGTCGTCCAGTACGGGAAATGCGAGCAGTTTATGCTCAACAAACAATTCCAGCACATCCATCACTTTAGCTGTGTGCGGGATCGAAACAATGTTCGTGACCATTATCGAGCTGATCCGGACATTCGGCATCGAGGTTAGCAGCCTGCGTGTCGGTACGATACCGATCAACTTGTCGTCAGCGTCAAGAACGTAAAAATAAACAATTCGTTCACCCAGTCCCTGATAGCGGATCACCCGAAGAGCGCCTTCCACCGTGAGCGTCTCGTTGAGTCTGGGAAAATCCGTCCGAACATATTTGAGAATCGGGTCATTAAAGTGATCGAGGCTGTTAGGGTCGATCGTCCCGTGAATATTATTACCCTCTGAGTACATATAGAATGCGATCCTCGCCATTTTGGACCGGTCCGTCAGCGGCACCGATACCCCGTTCGCTTGTGCGAACCATCCGAATTAAGAATGTGGGCTAAACAATAGGGCCGGCGGAAGGTGGAGACCTGTCAGAGGATGATGTGAGGCCGAATTTGGACCGGCCGTGCCAGGCCGAGGTCACAAAGACCGGTAATATCGTGTCGTGCACCCCGGAGATTCGCTCTGTAACCGATGGCACGTCGACGGAAACGAGGTGCTTTGCAAGGTTCTTGACCAAATTGCAATCGGCCTTTCGCTCGATCGGCGCCTCCATTCGTTCGGACACGCGTGGTATCGCCGCCGTAATATGAGAAGCGGAGGCCCCTATCGTTGGTGCGACCTTTTCAGCGAACGGGAGCAAACGGATGCCTTCGCCGCGTGAAAAACATAGGCACGCAAGCAGAAGGATAAGTATGGCGGAGAAACCGCCCCTTTTTTTGCCCCAACCGGTCATCATTATTTTTATAATAACAGACGAAAAAACGAGCGGGCGACTGGGGCCGCTAAATTAATCGGGTCAGGGCCTCGATAACCGACTCTGCCGACACATCCCGAATGCAGCGGGAGTCGCCGAAGACGGCACATTCATAACCAGGACACGGTTGGCAAGGGTATTCAGCGAAAACGATCTCAGATGGCCCGTTGGTCCATGGCCGCCAGTGGTCGCGATTTGACGAGCCGAAGATCACAAGCGGCGGAGTGCCCGTCGCCGCCGCGATGTGTGCAATGCCGGAATCATTCCCAACAAACACACGAGCCTTGGCGGCGAGTGCGGTTATTTCAGGCAGGGACAGGTCGTTGAAGGCAGCTATCGGGACCGAAGAACTCTCAGCCAAGCGATAGAGTACGCCGTGTTCACCGGGACCCGCGACGGCCACCGTTGCGATGCCGCGGCCGCACAGGAATTCCGCCACGCGTGCAAACTTCTCGACACCCCATTGCTTGGTCTCGAACGCAGCCGTGGGGTGAATAAGTGCGAATTCGCCGGGCGGTAGCTTTTCCGCAAGTCGTGATGCGACGGAATTTTCCGCTTCGGGGCTCACAGTCAGCCGCGTGGGGATGTCCCGGCTCACCGGAATTCCGACAGAACCGGCCAAAGCAAGCTGTTGTTCGACGGAATGCGTCGGGCTGCGGCCCCAGAAATCCGTTGAAGATGAAAGAAGGTGGGTGTACAGAAAGGAATATCGGTACTCGGCGTACCCGATACGAACCGGAGCCCCGGACGCTCGCGTAAAGAATGTCGAGGTCGTACCGCCGTGAAGGTTGATGACCGCGTCAAACCGTTCGCGCCGGATTCGCATAGCTGCCCGCATTCGTTCGGCAAACGACTTTCCGGTGGTCAATACGGTGTCGACCTCGTCGTGGCCTAACAGAAGTGGTGACACCCAGTCTTCGAGGAGAATATCGATCCGGGCTGAGGGCAGGTGCCGTCGAAGCGCTGTCAGTGTCGGAGTTGCGAGAACGGTGTCGCCGATCGAGCGGAGCCGAATAACGAGGACACGCTCGACCTTGCTCCAATCGATGACAGGGCCCGGCATCTATTTCTCGACGACCGCCTCATCGACGAGCATCACGGGGATCTCGTCGCGTATCGGATAGACGAGAGAACATTCCGGGTTAACGCATTTCAGCCCGCTTTGGTCGGGCTTGATCTCCACCTGTGACTTGCACTTCGGACAGCGAAGTATCTCGAGCAGTTCGGGGCTGATAGCCATAATTTTTGTGTTCTTCCTGCGAGAGTTATCTATCAACAAATTTATAGTAATCGTCGAAAATGTAAAAGGCACGCCCGAAAAGCGTGCCCCGTTAATGCTGAATATCGGCGGCTCTATTCTCCCTCTGGAACCTGCGTACCGCACTCGGCACAGAACTTAGCTCCCGGGGCGAGGTCCGCCTCGCAGCCGGTGCACTTTTGTTTTTCCTGGGTCGAGCCGCATTCTGAACAGAACTTGGCCCCTTCGCGAAGATCGGCTCCGCACTTGACGCACGGAACCTTTTCAACCTGCATCTTTCCGCCGCAGTCCGCACAGAACTTGGCACCCGCCGCGTTTTGTTTTCCGCAGCCCGGGCACGCCGCAGTTCCGGCGGCACCCTGTCCGCCGCCCTGCTGGCCAGGCGTATTCTGGCTGAAGGCGTTTGCCATCTGGCCGCCGACCGCAAACCCGGCACCGAGTCCGGCGCCCAGCCCTGCACCGCCGCCCTCGTTCTGGGCCGCATCCCGCATCGCATCCGCCGCCTGGAATTGGGCGTAGGTCTGGACATTGCCGAGCGCTCCCATCGAGGCCCGCTTGTCCATAGCCGCTTCGACATCGGGCGGAAGCGAGATGTTTTCGATGTAGAACTTGGTGACCTCAAGGCCGTAGCTGCTGAAATCCTGATTGATCTTTTCGCGAATGGCCCCGCCGAGTTCTTTATACTGGGCGGCGAGGTCGAGCGCCGGGATCTTCATCTCACCAAGAGCGTCGGAAAACTCGGTAACGATCGCCCGCTTGAGCTGAGTGTCGATATCTTCGGTCTGGAAATGAGCGTTGGTGCCGGCAACCTCTTTGATAAATCCGCTGGGATCGGAGACACGCAGGCTGTATGCACCAAAGGCCCGCAGCCGGACGATGCCGAAATCCTGATCGCGCAGCATTATGGGATTCGACGTTCCCCACTTCATGTCGGTGAACTGCTTGGTATTGACGAAATACACTTCGGATTTCATCGGCGAATTGAATCCGTGCTTCCAGGCACCTAGCTTTGACAGGATAGGCGTGTTTCCGCCGTCGATCGTGTAGCGGCCGGGAGTGAATACGTCGGCAACCTGGCCTTCATAAACAAAGACCGCGGCCTGCGACTCACGTACGATCAGCTGCGCGCCGTTCTTGATCTCCTGCTGATAAACCGGAAATCGATATAGAAGCGTATTCTGTGATTCGTCAAGCCATTCGATAACCTCAATGAACTGATTCATTGCGGCCTCTTTGACCTTATCCATTATGCTCATTC
>DATHVL010000001.1:0-2019 GCA_035461325.1 Pyrinomonadaceae bacterium | reverse complement strand
GGTTGTTGACGACAGCTTGGTTGACTATGCGGTTCGGGTCGCGGATGAGGATGTTGCGGGCCTCGCGGTCACCCTTCATTGCGAGCCGCATCCGGTCTTTCATGCCCATCTTCATTATCCGGTTGATGACGGAAATGCGTTGGCTCGGAAGCTCGGCGCCGTCGGCCTGAAGTTCGCCGATTATCTTGTTGACGATCGCGTGACGCTCTTCATCCGTCTCCTCGTAGATCACTTCGAGATACTCCAGCCCCATCCACGAATCGTCTGTTTCGCTGTCGGGCACCTCGATGAGCGATGCGATGAGCATCGCGTCCTCGGCGTCAAGATCGTCGCCGGTGAACTCGGCCTGCTCGATAAACTCGGCCGCTGCGGTCTTGCCCTGGGCACGGAGTTCGTCGGCGATCTGCTGTTGGCCGCGTTCTTTTTCGAAGAACTCGCGCTTGGTTTCGGCGGCACGGCGTTCGGCCTCGGAAGTGCGGTTTGGGTTAGCCAGGATCGCCTCGATCAGGGCCGGGGTTTGGATGAGGAGCTGTTGGTTGAGTGCGATCAGCTCGAGCAATTCGCCTTGCGAGGAGCTTTTGGCAAGCGAAACTATTGCCCGTGTCGGGGTTTTAGCGTTTCGGATGACCGATTCGTGAACCTCTTTGGGTGCGTCGGTACTTGCGGCGAAGTACTCAAGGGCCGTCAACGGCGCCGACGGCGACGCAAGCGCCGTGCTGACGATCGCTGCATCCTGATCCTTAATGGTCGCCGCGGCATGGCCGGCCAGTTCCGCGTCAGTGCCGCCGGCGAAATTGACGAGCACCTCGAGCAGATCTTCTTCCGGCAACGGGAGTACGCCGCGTGCGGCGGCGATCTGAGCCGGGCGGGGCGCGGTACCGCCGATAAGTGCAGCAACGACGGGGTTTGACGATTCTATCTCGGGCGGCATACGGAAAGGCTTCACGGCGCCAGCGCAAAGGCGCGGCAGAACGAAGTTTAGCACATTCGAACTTTCATTTGACCGCGGCCGCGGGGTAACATAACTTAAAATTAAAAGGGGTATGAACGGCCGTCTCCAACTTCCGGCCGTGTTGTGTTTACAATGATAGAAAATGATCTTGAGACGCTGATCTCTGAAAAGAAGGCCCGCATCGGCGTCATCGGACTGGGCTACGTCGGTCTTCCGCTCATCGTGGAATTTTGCCTTAAAGGCTTTGAGGGAATCGGCTTTGAGGTCGATGATAAACGCACCGCGGAGGTTAATGCAGGACGTTCATACATAGTGGACGTCAAGAGTGAAGACCTGAAAAAGTGCATCGATAACGGAAAACTCACCGCGACCACGGATTTCAGCCGACTCAGCGAGTGCGACGTGATTATGATCTGCGTCCCGACGCCGCTTCGCAAGACCAAGGACCCCGACATGTCCTACATTCTTGCGGCCGGTGAGGAGATCGCCGAGCACATGCGCCCGGGGCAACTCGTAATACTTGAATCGACCACATACCCGGGAACGACTGACGAGATCCTGCAGCCGATGCTCGAGGCCAAGGGAGCAAAGCTCGACGTGGATTTCCTCCTCGCTTTCTCCCCCGAACGCGTGGATCCTGGCAATCCGCAATTTCAAACGCACAATATACCGAAGGTCGTCGGCGGCGTTTCAGATGATTCGACAGCGGTCTCGGCCCTGCTCTATCGCCAGATCGTCGATGAGGTGCACGCAGTGTCGTCAGCACGTGTCGCGGAGGCATGCAAGCTATGGGAGAACACATTCCGGGCGATCAATATCGGGATGGCCAACGAGATGGCCAAGCTCTGTAACACCCTTGGTATAGACACGTGGGAGGTGGTCAAGGCGGCGGCGACGAAGCCGTTCGGCTTTATGCCGTTCTATCCGGGGCCGGGTATCGGCGGCCACTGCATCCCGCTCGACCCGCATTACCTTTCGTGGAAGGCAAGGCAGCATGGCTTTGATTCGCAATTCATCTCGCTTGCCGAACAGGTCAATTCCGGAATGCCGGCGTATGTCGTAAAGCT